>OMUM01000220.1 GCA_900314225.1 uncultured bacterium
CATATTATTTGTAAATTCCTTTTTTTATTGTGTCTACTCTAAGGGGTGCATTTCACTTGTTATCCTTAATCTTTTTCCAAACCATTTTTGTTACTTCTTCACGTCTTTTATAGAAAGACTTTTCGTTAAACCTGCTTCTTTCGTCTGGAATAACTAACATATGATTATGAATATTATCTTTATTGCTATGGGTAATCATAATAATTGTATAAGTAAATGGCCACATTTCTTCTTGAAAAGCTATACCAATATTATAAGCCTCATTTACGTTTACTGATCCTTTTGAGAAAGCTTGATAAACATGATAAGCACAAGGTGTTCTATCAAGTGAATTACCAACCATTGTATCCATAAACCATTCTTCTTTGTCTTTTAATTCTTCATAACATGATAAATCCCATTTGTAATTAATCTCCATTTTTTCATCATGAATATCATAGTTTTTAATTGAATTTCGACTTTTTTCGACATTAATGTAAAAGTCAATGTTATCCTTATCTTGTTCTAATATTTCTTGTGGATTTTTCAAATAGTTATAAATCTTCAATAAATCTTTTTTAGTTCTTACGGAGTGTACTGCAGTGGTGAACATAAGTATCACTTCCTTTTATTGAACTATTATATAGATTTTTTTATAATTTTCAAGTCCGATTATTCATCTTCATTGCGTACAACAATAATTTTTCCTGGAGGTAAATAATCTCCGAAATCAATTCCTTTGTCAGCTAAATTGCATACACATTCATCAATAGTTGGGCCGTCTTCAGCAAATTGCATATGAACTATATGACCATTAACTTTTATAAAATATGGATTATATCCTTGATCTAAATACTTTAATATTCTTTCTAAAGGTGTTTTTGTTTCACTTAAATCCAAGTCTTTAATATCTGGAATACTATCCTTATCAATTGTCTCTAAAGTTTCTTCTCTACATTCAAAGTAATAGTCTAATAACTTTGTTAAATTGTACTTTCTTTTTAATCTTTTATATTCTTTTTCACTAATATTATAATCTTTCATTTCTATCATTCCTTTCAATATAATTTTTATCTTTTAGTGGTGTTCCATATTTTATATGGTTATATTCTTTTAAACTTAATATTTGTTTATCAACTAATCTATCAACAAGTTCTGTGAAAAAAGGATCATCTTTTATTAATACCATATTTGTTAAAAACAAGATTAATGTAGTCCAAGATTCAACAGCACCTGCTATTGCTTTCATTGCTTCTTCTAGATTCTTTTCGAGATTTGTTGATGGTCCTGTTAAAGTTTTAACGTTTGATACAATTAAGAATAATGTCTCTATAACTGCATTATAATCATCCATAGTTGTTATTAAGTCATTTGTCTTTTGCATGTTCTTTGTTGTATCCATAACTTTTTTGTTATAAGTCATTAATTCTTTAATTTGCTCATTTGTTATTTCATAATTGCCATCATAAGTTGGCTTCATTGTGACTTTAAATAGAGTATCTTTAACTCGATTTGAATCATTACTAAGTTCATAAGATTTATCGACTAGCTCACTGATTCTATTTTCATTTTGTTTTAAATTTCTTTTTATATAATCATAGTTTTTCATTTTAGCTACTGGAAAATCTTCGTTTCTTCCAACTTTTTTATCTACTAAAGTGAAGTCTACTTGATAAGCTTCATTAAATTCTTTGATACATTTTTCTCTCATAGTATCTTGAATTTCGGCTAATCTTTCCTTAGTAAAGACTTGTGTTTTTGCCACTTGTTTTTTCATTCCGTTTTTAAATCCATCTTTAATTGGTACACCAATAATGTGCATATGTGGTGACTTTTCATCAAGATGAACTACTGCTACTGCAATCTTAAACTCTGGTACGAGTTCTTCTAAATCTTTTATTTGTTGTTTATAAACATCAACCATTTTTAACTTATCTTCAAAGCTTTGTGCTTTCCAATATACTTGATTTCCTAATTCAATTATGAACTCACAAGCAATATCTCTTTGAGTATTTTCTGATACGTGAAGTAGATAATTATCTATCTTTCTATCATCTCTAGTTTGCTTATTGTTGTATTCAATTCTTGCTTCTTCAAACTCATTTTGATAGATACTTTTGATATGATTTGTTGCTGTTTCTTTGTCTTGAGATTCCCCAATTATCATTACAATATTTTCATTATTATATTCTTCTAATCTTAAATCGTGCTTCAATGCGTGACCCAATTGATTCAAATTTTGGATAGCATTATTTGCATAAGATGTAGTTCCACTTAAACTATTTTTTGCCGCTCTCCTTGCTTTTTTTGTTTTGTTTCCATCATTACCTAAATGACATGAATAAGATAGTTCCATTTAACCTCTTGGATTGACCTTTTAACTTTAGGCAAAAGTCATAACGCCCTATGAGTTTTGACATGCTATCAAAACACAGGCGAACTCTTGCGAGTTGGATCATATTTGAAATAGATCAAATATGATATCCAACAACTACTTCAAATAGCGAAGTAGTCATTGGATTGTTATGAATAATGCCGAAGCATTATTACTTATGACTTTATGCCGTTAATTCTTCTATACTTACAAATGATTTAGGTACCATAATAATTCTATCAACTAG
>OMUM01000218.1 GCA_900314225.1 uncultured bacterium
CTTATTTTATCTTACTTTCCGTGGCACTGCTTATATTTCTTACCAGAGCCACATGCTAACCATTTGGAAGTATTTACACAATTCTTGGTACATATAGTACTATGCATAATTTCTTTATTTTATGGTCATTTAGCAATGTTAATTATCAGTATTATTCATATTATGAATATTATGATTATTTTGCTCTACGTGGACAAAATGTGGACAAAGTCATCTTTTCACAACACTTTTTGTCTCCGTAATCATTATATATCATATTTTTCATTTACGCAATGTTGGATAATCATTTATGTATCGCTCTGGAACCTTTATGACTTGATCCTCTTAATAGACTAGAAACAATTGGCTCCCATTCATAACCACATATTTTACATTTTGCTTTTATAGGATTATGTCTTCCAGTATATTCACCTATAATCTCAACATCAGGATTTTTTGTTTTTAATTCTTTAATTAATTCTTTTTTATCTTTTAAAAACTTCTCATGAGCCTTAATCGTTCCACACTTTCTACAACCATCTCCTCTAATTAGATTGGCTGGAACACCTTTCCACTGAAAACCACATTTCTTACATTCTACTAAAATTCTTCTATTAGCATTTTCATATTTTCCAATTACCTTTATATCTGGTAATCTATCTTCCATTTCTTTTATAAATTCTTCATGAGTTTTTGATTTAGCTAAGTCATATGCTTGTTCTTCTATATTTTTCCATGTTTCTTTATTAAAGTTACATTCTATATTACTTAGTTTAAATAATTCTTTTACTAATTTTTTGATTTCTTTTCTATCTGCTTTATTATAATCATCATTAAACACAATACAGTTTTCCTTAAATGGTTTTAATTCATTTTTTGGGAACTTATCATATATAGTTATCAATTTATAGTCTTTTCCTTTACAAAGTTCTCGTTTTTTTTCATCTCTTTTTATAGATTTTTTATGTAAAAACCAATTACCTGGCTCAATGGCTATTCTTAACCTAGGTATTAAAATATCTATCTCCATTCCAATAAGCTTCCTGTCTCTTGAAATAACATCTTTTTCTGATAATGCATTTATGAATGATAATCTTATAAATTGTTCCATAAAACTCGTTCCAGATTTTGCACATCTTGGACATCCATGCCCTTGTAATAATGAGTATGCTTTAGCTTCCCAAATATTCCCACACCGTTCGCATTCACACTTAACAAAATCATGATGACTTATATAATTGCTTATTACCTTTATTGAACTATCTATTTTATTTAATTCACTAACAAATTCATTTTGAGTTTTCTTTTTTGTTTTTCCTTTATTATTTTCTACTGTTCTTTTTACTTTGCATTTTGGGCATGCTCTTCCTTGTATCAATGAACAGGCTTGAACATCCCATTCATAACCACATTCTTTGCACTTTGCTCTAATTTTCTCATGAGCACTTTTATATTCACCTATTACAATTACTTTAGAATTGTTTTCTTTAACTCTCTTTAAATATTGTTCATGATTCAATCGCATACACATCACCACTCAATTAATTATATCATATAAAAATGCTATATATTTATAGCACTCTTATTTGTTAATTTCCTCTATTATTTTTTCTCCATGAGTCTTTAACTTAATTGGAGTCAATATATTAGTATTTTTAAGTTTTTCAATTGTTTTAGGTCTCAATTCAACTAATTTATCTAATTCTTCATTTGTAAATACATAGTATGCAGGTATATTCATTTCATTTGATCTTTTTTTTCTTAATTCAATTAATCTATCTTTTAAATCATCATTTATTGGAGCACTCACATGATTACAATACTTTTCCTTATAATAGTCGTAATAATTGATTTCTTCTTTTGATGATAAATCAACATATGATTGAGCCATTTCTTCCATACCTTTTTTAGATTCAAGATATTCATCATTACCTCTATGATCTAAATCATATTCTATTTGTCTAACTAAAGCATCTGCTCTAAGTATTTTATATTTCATTTCTTTTGGGGCTCTGCTTGTGTTTAATATAGTATCTTGATTAGCTGCTACAACCAATACTCTTCTATAATAATCAAAATTCTTTGAAGCAAAGAACTTCTTAATAGCTGAAGAATTGCTTTCCCATATTTTTCTTATTACTTCTCTTTGAGCTTCAACTTGTCTTAATGGTGAATACATTCCCTTTTTTATTTTCTTACCATTAATAGTAAATTCTCTAATAAAATCTCCTTTATCAGTTACTGTAATATTTCCAACAAGATTTTTACATTCCACATAATAAGTATATACTGGAGTAATAATTACATAATCAATTTGAGCAGTTAAATCTTCATGTTTTACTTTTATATCTCTTAAAACATACATACCAATATGAGCTTTCTTTAATTGGTAAGCTATTTCATTTTCTCCATCTAATCCTTTTTTAACTATAAATAATTCGCTTAATAGTTCTTCGTTATTTGGATATTCTTCATTTAATTTCTTTAAAGCATCATATTTGCTTTGTAAATCACTATTTTCTTTATAAAAAACTGTATCTTTAAATCTAAAAGCATCGATTGCACTATCTATTAATCCCACGTATATCACCTAAATATTATTATAACATAAAAAAGCAGGTATTTTTTACCTACTTATCAGTTCGTAATATCTTAATCTTCCGATCATTCTAGAACAATGATATTTGTTCATTATCCTTTATTTCTCTTTTATATGCTTTAATAATATCTTTCATATCATAAAGTATTCCATATTTATCACATTCGCTAGTAAACACTTTATATAGTCTTTTATAATTAGGAACAGCACAATTATATCTTTCTCCATAATAATTAATATATTTGTCTTTTA
>OMUM01000217.1 GCA_900314225.1 uncultured bacterium
TCTTTTGAAAGTCCATTTGTAATTTTACGAATATTAGCTAAACTTTGTTCTTCTTTTGTAGAAAACTGCATTCGACGCATCTTTGTTACTCCATCAACGAGTTGAGCCACTGTTGGATTAATTTCTCTTGCTATATCTTCTTTAGTAAAATCAATTTTGGCATCTTCAATAGTATCATGAAGTAAAGCAGCACTAATTGTATCAGGATCATATATTTCCATATCAAGTAGATTTTTCGCAACATTTAAAGGATGAATAATATAAGGTTCTCCACTCTGTCTAAACTGACCACAATGAATATCAACAGCTAAATTATAAGATTTTTTCACTTCATCTAACTTTTCCTTATTTACCTCATGTTTTTTTAATTCATTAACTATTTCATCAATTGTTACCATCAAACCACTCCTTTTAAAAAAAACGACTCACTAAGGAACCGTTTTAATCCAAACTAAATATAGTTAAAGAAAAATAATTAATATTTATAAGTATATTTTTCATCACTACTACCTCTTTGTTGTAAATACTTATAACAGAAAGATTAACTTATGTCAAGTTTTTATTGTAAAGTACTAATATTAGTACCTTTAGAAACAATAGTAACAGAACTTTGATCAGTAGTATTTGAAACATCTACTCCACTATTACCATTTCGATCTTGAATATCAGATATTTTAAAAGAAACTAAAGTGTTACTAGTAGTTTGATTCAATATAGTATAATAAGCAACATAATAATCACTTCTCTTATGTACTTTTACTACTTGATTATTTATTGTTATTATAGGATCTTTTTTTAATTCTTCACTAACTTTAAATTGTAAACTAATTGTATTAGCTTCTTCTGCATACTTACTATTAGTAGCATTATCTGATTTAATAGTAACCTCAGTTAAAGTAGGAGGAGTTTTATCATTAAAATCAATAGGTTTAAAAAAACTAATAATTTTATTTTGATTAGAATATAAAAAATAGAAAAGAAATATTGTAGCAAGCAAAAGAATAATAATTATAACTATATTAGTAATTAAATTTACTTTTGGATTCAAAGTTTTATAATTATTCATAATATTTCTCCCCTTTAAATTTATTATCTAGACTTAGATTTATTCTGCTCAAGAATATTTTTTAATTTTTTTGCCAATTCTGGCGTACAATATTTATCTATATTATATAATTGCTCATCGATTGATAATTTATTAGTTTGTTCTTTAAACAATTCATATAACAAATCATTTATTCCGTAGCACCCATAAATGCTTGCTTTTATCATTTTATCTGGTGATATTGAAGTAATCTTTATATCTAAGCCATTTACTCTAGCTAAATCTTCAACAAATTCTCTTTGTGTCCTACCATTACCCTCTCTAAAAGGATGAAGAGCATTTATGTCAGAAAATAAATCAGCTAATTTTACAATTTTATCTTCATCTGGCAAATCAATAAAATATTTATTTCTTTGTAATTTTATAAAAATATCTTTAGCATATGAATTAATATTTTGAAAATCACAAAATAATGAATTTTCTTTTTCAATATTACAATTTCTTGTTTGGCCTGCCCAATCATATAAATCTTGAAATATATATTTATGAATATCTTGTAGATGTTTAAAATCAAAATTTCCCTTTATTGGTTTATCAGTATATATTTCTAGTAATCTTAAAGAAGTCAATCTCCTCTCAACTTCTTCAAGTAAGAAATCATATCTTAAATCATACTTATTTCTAAGAACATTTGTACTAACTTCTTCACCATTTTCATTTTTTTTGTGGTAGCAATAATCATCAAT
Organism: uncultured bacterium; assembly: GCA_900314225.1. Taxonomy (GTDB): domain Bacteria; phylum Bacillota_I; class Bacilli_A; order RF39; family UBA660; genus UBA3789. The sequence goes on from OMUM01000217.1 coordinate 1,792, forward strand.
CATTTTATGAGTCTTCCTTTATCAAGCTTTTTTAATCCTTCTTGTGCAAGATTTATTTTTTTAATTAATTTAGCTCGTGCCTCTTCAACAGTCATACCATTATTTAAACAATCTATTAAAACATTAATTTCTTTACCTCTTAAATCTAAACCTTCTTGACCTAAAGTATCAATTATTTTTTTTATTGTTTCTTGCTTTTCTGAAGATAATTTATCAAATTCATCTAGGTTCATAAATAAATGTCTCCTTTCTTCTATAAATATTATAAATAAAAATATAAAATTATTCAATTTACAAATAAATTACTTTTAAATATATATTTTAAATATTTTCAATATCACTTAAGAATTTCTTTAATTTAGCATCTTTTGGATGATCAAATATCTCGGTACTAGTACCTTCTTCTATAATTTTACCATCACTCATAAAAATTACTTTAGTACAGAAGTTTTTAATAAAGCGCATTTCATGAGAAACAACTATCATAGTCATATTTTGTAAAGCTAGTTTTCTCATTAATTCAGTAACTTCACCTATCATTTCAGGATCAAGTGCACTAGTTGGTTCATCAAATAAAATTAATTCCGGATTATTCATAAGTGTTCTAATAATAGCAATTCGCTGTTTCTGTCCACCAGAAAGTTCACTAGGAAAATATTTTTCTTTATCACTTAAACCAATCTCTTTTAAGTAGGCTCTTGCTTTTTTAATTGCCGCAGCATCAGTCATTAAACCAAGAGTGGTTGGAGCAAATATAATATTATCTAAGACATTCATGTTATTAAATAAATTAAATTGTTGGAAAACCATACCAATTTTTTGTCTTTCTTTTTGTAAATTACTTTTTCCAACTAACTCAGATTCATCATATTTTATACTACCAGAAGTTGGTGTCTCTAACCCATTAATACATCTTAAGAAAGTACTCTTACCACATCCACTAGGACCAATTATGCCTATAATATCTCCTTTTTCTACATCTAAATCAATTCCTTTTAATACTTTCTTTTTACCAAAACTTTTCTTTAAATTTCTAATTTCAAGCATTATTCATCTTCCTTTCTAACATACTAAATACTTTTGAAAGAATAAATGTTATTAGTAAATAAATAATTGCTATCAAAATTAATGGGAAGAAATAATCATAAGTTCTGGAAGCAATTATATCACTAGCCTTTGTTAATTCTACTATTCCAATATAAGCACCAACTGAAGTTTCCTTTACTAAAGTAATAAATTCATTTCCAAGAGCCGGTAAAATATTTTTTATAGCTTGTGGAAATATTATATGACTAATTATTTGTCTATAACTTAGTCCCAATGAATAACCTGCTTCTAGTTGTCCCCTATCTACAGAATTTAGGCCAGCTCTTATAATTTCCGCAACATAGGCTGCACTATTTATGCCAAAAGCAAGTATTCCAACTATTACAATATTTACAGAAGTCTGTTTAAAAATAACATAATAAATTATCATTAATTGTAAAATACTAGGTGTTCCTCTAATTACTGTAATATATATTTTACTAAGTAAATTTAATAATTTTAAATTACCTGTATGATCATGAAAATTTCTAACAACAGAAAGTAAAGTACCAAGAATAATTCCAATAATAACAGCTCCAAGAGCAATTATTAAAGTATTTTTTAAACCTTCTAAAATATATTTATATCTTCCATCATATATTACACTCTTATAAAAACTATTAATAATACTCTTCTTAGAATTATCTTTTTTTACCCCCATATGATTTAATAAATATTTATCAATCTTACCCTCTTTTTTAAGTTTTTTAATTACTCTATTAGTAACATTTAATAACTTAGTATTACCTTTTTTAACAATCATTCCATAACTATCTGTTGTAACAGGATCAGAAAGTATTTTAAGTCCTGGAGAAACTAATTCTTTAGCCGGCACCTCATCCATTACAACACAATCTACTTTATCATCTTTTAAGTCTTGAATAGCTGCTAGAAACTTCTTTTCTCTAACTAAACTAATATTATTATAATTTTCTGTTAAGAAACTGTCTGCTGTACTTCCAAGTTGCACAGATATTTTTTTTCCAGATAAATCATTAGGTGAAGAAATAGTACTATCATCTTTTACAACAATAATTTGCCG
>OMUM01000216.1 GCA_900314225.1 uncultured bacterium
TGGAGCAAACGAGGGGAATCGAACCCCCATCACAGCCTTGGCAAGGCCGTATTCGAACCATTGAACTACGTTTGCAATTTATGGAGGAGCTTACCGGATTTGAACCGGTGATCAAGGTTTTGCAGACCTACGCCTTACCACTTGGCTAAAGCTCCGTTGCAATTAATATTATAACAAAGCTCCTGCTAAATTTCAACATTTTATTTTATTATCAGAAAGAAATTACATATCTTTCCAATAATCATAAATGTTTAAATAATTATACTTCAATTCATTACTCTTTAAAATCTTTTCCAATCCATTATATTCAGTATATTTATATAATATTCCATTCTTTACAAATATAATTGTATTTCTTAATACTTTCCAATCATCAATTGAATCAACAGAAAATAATAATTCTTTATTACCACTCTTCAATTGCCTATAAAAATTATTATCTTCATAATAGTAATAATAACTACCCTCTTCTCTAATTTTTTTCTTAGAAATATTCTTATTTGTTATCTCATAATTAGAAAAATATTTTTTTCCATCATAAAAATCAGCTTTACTTAATTCTTCCCTCTTTTTATTTCTATAAACTAAATAACCCATATCATCATTATTTACTTGTTCTAATCTATTATTATTTATATTTAATTTATATTCTTTTTTATTTTTTATATCTGTAATATAAATATTATTTTTATATACTCCATTAATATATGAAGATTTATCTATTGCCTCATTTAAAGATATCTTTTTTAATTTATTTTTTACTAAATCATAGTAATATACATCTTTTATACCATTAACTGATCTATTATCAAATAAATAATAATATTTATCTACTACTATAGACATAATATTATCATATAAATCTTTATCCAATATTTTTTTATATACAAAGTTATTCTCTTTTAAAACATATAATCCTTTATAATTCCAAATCAAAAAATATTCATCACTATCAATATTATTTTTATAAATAGTTAAATTTTTATAATTTTTTGTTTTATTACTTGTCCTTGGTATAGTTATTTTATATTTAGTAGACTTTAATATTTTATTAAATTCTTTTGAATCTTTTAATAAATAATTAGAAGTTTGTATATTATTATCTAAACAATAAATATTCCTTTTTACCTTCTTATTTTTATAAGTTGGAACTATACAAGACAAATTGCCTTCTTTATAAGATTTTATGTCTTTTAATACTTTTTTTCTTTTATTTAAATTATTATTTATACTAAAGCTATAACTTTGTTTTTTATTTCTAATAACAAAATCATAATTATGACTATTTCCACCAATATAAAATGTTTCAGTAATATTAAATTTATTAATAGAATATTTAACTTGATGCTCTTTCTTTAATTTTCTATTGATAAAAAATATTAATACCAAAATAAATATTATTAGTAATATGATTTCAAATCTTCTTTTCATCTAACCACCTGATATAATTATAAAAGAAAAAAACGAAGATTTCTAGTCCTCATCTTCATCTCTATTTTTATATTTTTTCTTTTCTTCCATCATATACTCAGTTATATGTGTTTCTATTTCAGGTAAAGCTTGCTTATCAACATTTGTTAATGTTACAAATTCTTTTATAGTATCAATATAAACAGTTCCCCAAATCAAACCACTTGATACACTTAAATCATTAAACATATCCGGTGTTATAGAAGTTAAGAAATAACCAAACAATAATCTTTTCGTTCCAAATAATAATCTCCTATTTGTTAAAGCAACAATCGTAGTATTCATAAACATAATATTTGTTTCATTCTTTTGAGCAGCAAAAGCATATAAAACTTCTTCTCCAGGATTAAGATGTTTTTCAACAACAGCAGAATGACTTTTTAATCTCCAAGCTATTGTTGCTGGATATTTATTTTTGAATTTTAATACTTCCTTATATACTTCATTAGACATATCATCATATCCTTTAACTAATAAAATTATTTTTCTTAAAAAAGCCTATATAATGAGCAGTATCTGTTACTCCATCAACTGAATCTACTATACTATTATTTGAAACTATTATTAAGAAAGGTGTTCCAAACCCATTTTTAAAAGCCTTATCTGAGTTAACTAACTTTTCTTGATCATCACCACTAAATTCATCTGTATTCAAATAATTTATTTCAATATTTTTTTCTTTAATAATCTTTTGAAGAATTGGTTCTGCAATTTGGCAATAATGACAAGTTGGACGAGCAATTAAAACAATTTTATTTTCATTTCCAGCATAATATTCTAAATATTTATCCACATTTATTTGCACAAAATCACCCTTTTCTCTATCTTTAACAGCTGAACTTTCTTTCTGAGCATTTGCAAGGATAGTTTCTGCATCATTTGAAACAGAATTTGAAGTTGCTGAATCCACTTTATCACTACCAACAAATATTGATATTATTAATAATATTGCAATAGCAACAATTAAAATTATTGTAAAAATTTTATCCTTCTTCATAGTCTACCTCTTTTCATATTTAATATACTAAACGACTTTTTTCCTGTCAACAATTAGTTTAGTTTATTTTTTCAATATATTCTTCATAAGGAATAGCCCTATCAACTATCTTACCATCTTTCTTTATTTCAATGACCCTATTAGTAACAGTACTATTTAATTCATAATCACGAGAAGTAAATAAAATTTCACCTTCATAATTAACTAAAGCTTTATTTAAAGAAGTTATACTCTCTAAATCTAAATGATTTGTCGGTTCATCTAAAATTAAAAAATTAGGTTCTTCTAACATTAATTTTGATAACATACACCTAGATTTTTCTCCTCCAGATAATACATTAACTTTCTTAAAAACATCTTCTCCAGAAAAAAGCATTCTACCCAAAAAACCACGTAATATAGTTTCATCTTTTATATCATAATAACTTCCAATCCATTCCATAATATTTTTATCAGTTTCAAAATAAGCATTATTATCTTGTGGAAGATAACCATATTTTATAGTCTTTCCCCACTCAATACTTCCCCTATCATATTTTTCTTTACCAGTTAATATATTAAATAAAGTAGTTTTAACCATATCATCATCAGCAATAAGACAAATCTTATCACCTCTCATAATAGTAAATGATATCTTATCAAGTATTCTTCTTCCATCTACAATTTTTGTTAAATTTTCAACTTTTAAAATTTCCTTACCGGAATTTTTTTCAATTTTAAAATCAATATATGGATACTTTCTACTAGAAGGTATAATTTCATCTAATTGAATTTTTTCTAACATCTTTTTTCTTGATGTAGCTTGTTTTGACTTTGAAGCATTAGCACTAAATCTAGCAATAAATGATTGTAATTCTTTTATTTTTTCTTCTTTCTTTTTATTAGATTCACGCATCTGCTTCTGAAGTAATACACTTGATTCATACCAGAAATCATAATTACCTACATACAATTTGATTTTACCATAATCAATATCACAAATATGTGTACAAACTTTATTTAAAAAATGCCTATCATGAGAAACAATTATTACCGTATTATTAAAATTAATCAAAAATTCTTCCAACCATTTTATAGCATCAATATCTAAACTATTTGTAGGTTCATCTAAAAGTAAAATATCAGGATTATCAAATAAAGCTTGTGCCAATAAAACTTTAACTCTTAATTTTACAGGTAAATTTTTCATCTCCATATAATGATAATTTTCTAATATTCCTAAATTATTTAATAACTCAGCAGCCGAAGTTTCAGCATTCCAACCATCTAAATCCATAAATTCAGCCTCAAGGTTTGCAAGCTTCATACCATCTTCTTCACTAAATTCAGTTTGAGAGTATATCTTATTTTTTTCTTCCATAATATTGTATAACTTAGTATTTCCCATTATAACAACATCAATTACCTTTTTATCATCATATTGATAATGATCTTGCTTAAGAAAAGATATTCTTTCACCTTTAGATATAGAGATCTCTCCAGTAGTTGTTTCTAAATCTCCATTCAATAGTTTCAAAAAAGTTGATTTACCACTACCATTAGCCCCGATTATTCCGTAGCAATTACCATTAGTAAACTTAATATTAACATCTTCAAATAAAGTCCTTTTTCCAAATTTTAAACTAACATTTTTTACCTGTATCATACATCAACCTCCAAAAACTTATTATATTTTACTATAGTTAGAAAATAAAAACAAGTTAGCATTATTTAACTTGTTTACCTCATCTTCTTAACTAAGCTTTTTATACTTGTATTATCACCTATAACTTCATCTAAATAAGAACTATAATCAATATCTTTATCTTTTTCATCCAATATTTTCTTTAAGTGATTAGCACCTGGATATTGAATTTGTATTTTATTTAATTCACGTATAATCAAATTATTTAATAATAAATATAGTTGAAATTTATTTAATATATCTAAATTCTGAATATTATCATAATCCATACTATCTAAAATACTATATTTACTGGGATCTGTAATATACAAATTACCATTATAAATAGTATTATCAGGACTCATACCATTTAAAAGGACTCTTTTATTACTTAATAATGAAACATCTTCCTCCAACATTTCAATATTATCTAACAAATCATTTTTTGATATACTTATTAAATTTTTACTTTTAGGTTTAGTAGATACTAACTTCATAGTATATCCTTTAAATTTATCTTTATAATATACTAATTTTTTAGGTAATAGTATCCTTGAAGTTCTAATATTAGTTAAATATCTTGCTGTTTCTTCATCAATAATGCTTTCCTCAGTATCAAATATTTTAAGAGCATTATCACCATATTGATAAACATTTCCTGTATATCCCTGACCAATTGTTTTAACTCTCTTATCGTGTAAATCAAAATTTTTACATCCAACTCTATAATTCATTACAACTCAACTCCATTTGTTGAATTATTATACCATGAATATTTATTTTTTGTAAAAATTTGATATAAATTTAGCAAATTCATATAAAATTATATTACTTTTGTTAATTGCAAAACTTTTTCCAATCGCTTTTCCACCAATTGTTAATGATGCAACTACAGCTGCTATAGTTACACTCGTAATTAAAGCATTAAACTTGAAATCAACAACTAAAATACTAGCAATAGTTGAAGCTGCAGCACCAGAAATAATTCCACAAACATCACCAACTACATCACAACAAAAACTTGAAACCTTATCAGCATTCTTTTTAAATTTAACCGCAATAGTTGCACCTTTTACTTTTCTAGATGACATTGAATGAAAAACTTTTTCATCAGCAGAAGTAACGGAGACACCAATAATATCAAATAAGATACCTGTAAAAATAAAAATAAAAGTAATTATAACACCTAAAAATAAAGATAAATTTGGAATTGTCAATTCAGATATAAGAGAAAGTAAAAAAGATGTTACAAAAGCAACAATAACTACAATCGTTACCCATTTTTTATTAACTCGTTCTTTTTTTATTTTTTCTTTTTTTTTAGTAACTTCAATTAAATTTTCTAATTCATTATTATTCTTATTTTTCATAAAACTCCTTATATAGAAAAAAAGTAGTTAAACTACTCTTTAATTTCAATTTAATTGCTTGGCATTCAATTTAGTAAACTTTGGACCTTAGGTCAAGTAGGATTTCCCTAATCCTTACATCCTCGTTACCAAGAATGTGGTTCCCCATTATAAGGATTAATATGATGTCGCCCATTCATACGACTTGATTACCACTTAGTGTCCACTGCAATCCTATATTGAAATACATCCTAGGAGATTTCCTCACCAATTCTTTATTATTAATTCTTTTTTGCAAAAATAATTTCAAGACGCACATTTATATGAGCGGCCTGTTCATATAAACTTGATCATCTATCCCAAAATCTTCACTCAAGACAGGCTACACTATACATAACTTTCGCCACATATAGGTTTATTCTAAATATATTTATAAAAATAAATTCAGATCTCCACGAATAGTGGGTCGTGATTCATATGCCGTTACGAGTCGCCCAATATTCTTCATCTTCAGCATCCACCCTAAACTGGGCGTAAAAAGCAGACACCAAAGGTTTCACAGGTATGCCTTTTAACGAATTTTTAAGCTCGTCTTCCTAATAAAGTAATTGACTAGAATAATGTGCCATCAATTACATGAAAATTATATCAAATATCTATAAAAATGTCAAATTTACATACTTAATATATAATATGAAATAAGACAAAAAATAAAACTATTTTCTTAATACTTTAGAAGAATTATAAGTATTATTTTTTAGTTTTTTGGAAAAATATGCTTTATCTAAACAATCATCATCATAAGAAATATAATTATAATACTCTTGATTAGGATTAATTGTATTAATTAAAGATATAATATTACGAAAATATAAATAATTATTATAACTTTCTTCATTACCATTTTCATTTAAATAGACAAAATATGAATCTAAATAACTTAATACTTCATTATACTGAACTTCATTTATAGTTTTTCCTGCCTGATAATCTATAAATATTTGGTTTATGTTATTTAAAAATTTATCAGTTTTCTCAGTACCACCAATAGTCTCTAATTTATCCTTAATAATATCCATGTTTCCTGTTGAATATGTTTTTAATACGTTATCTTCTCCAACTAATTCACATAATATTTTAACCATCATTATTTCATAAGGATAAGTAGAATATTCATAATAAGGATGATTACTTATATATTCATTAACTAATAATTCTGTCATACCTTCCACAAAATAATCTGGTAAGTCAACTGTTTTATAATTTAAAAACAAAGCATGTACAGTTTCGTGTAATAGTATTTCGTCTGATGTATTTTCTTTAGAATCATAAACTCTTATGGTGTAATCTGTATTACTATAGGTAGCTTTAACTGTACTATTTAAATTTTCTGGTCTTTGACAATTATATTCTATTTTTAGTTTTTTCAAAGCATGCGCAGCTTGGCGTCTATCCAAGTATGGATTCTCATCTATCATATCACTTAATAAACGAATCTTATTCTTCTCTTCACCAGTTATATTATTGTTTTCATTTAATGAAGAAAGTACATCAACATCTTTTTCATCCTTCAAATCAAAAATATTACTAATTGTTATATTAGGAATAGTATTATTTTTATTAATATTTATATCACTAGAACTATTAATAGAATTAAAAATACTTATACCCAAAAATATTGCTATCGTTCCAGGAGCAATCCTAAAATTTCTATTTTTTTTCATGATTATTTACCCCCCTTAAATAATCTAATTGTTAGTTTGCCCTAATTTGTGATACATAAGAATTAATTTTACTAACCCAAGTATTACTCTCTGCATACTTTGGACCTATTGATTCAACTGAATTTAATCCACGAGAATAATAATTTCTATACAAATTATCAATAAAACCAACTAAACCTTCATCGATTGAATTATACCTTTTATATGCTCCACCATTACAACCAGGTGTGCCTTTTTGTCCACCAAAATTATAGCAAGTTCTAGCAAGTGATGAGCAAGAATATCTACAACCTGTTTCATGAAGAAGAATAGCCACTGCAACATAAGGATCTACACCTTTATTAATACATTCTGTAGCAATCAAAGCACCTTTTCCTGCAACAATGCCATTTCCTAAATTTCTATCTAATTTTACTGCTAATTCTTCAAGTGTCATTCCTTCATACACCTCAACACGGGGAGGAACAATGACTGAAGATGGTGCAATCTCCATTTGAACCTCAGTCAAAACTAAATTTGCATTTGTAGTATCACTTGTCTGTTTTACATTTGAAATATTATCTGTATTATCAACTGTTTTTACAATCATATTTGTACTAGCAGCCATATTTTGTATTTTAAAATCTTTTAAATCAACATTTGTATTTATTGTAGAAGACATTTCTTCTTTTTGTATAACCATTCCTGTTGATATCATCATAATAGCAACAATTACAGTAATATATGAAATTACTTTCGTTTTATTCAAACTAGTTCACCTCTAACTGGCTAAATATCAAGCATAATTCTATCTTATTTAATATAAAATGTCAAATTTTACACTTTTTTGTCATGTAAACACATTAATTCTATTTAAATGAACTAATTACTTAATCTACTTCCTTTTGCAATAATTTAAATAAATATTTACGAACATTTTCATCTTTCTCATTTTTAATTTCAGTACAAAGATTTTTTAATTTTTCTTTTTTTTCCTGAGGTATATCTAAATATTCAATTTTATCTTCAAATTCTTCAATCTCTTCAAGTATTGAAGGAATCTCCTCATCATCACTTTCAATTATCATTGTCTTTAACATTGTAGTTTGCTCTAATTCTTCATCCATTCTATCTTTTCTATTACTCATATTTTTTTCCCTTTCTTTTTAAATAATAAACGATAATAAGCAATAATCCAGTCATACTAATAATTATACTCGGCTTCAAAAGCAAAGAAGCATTAAAATCAGTAAGATTTGTTCTAGAACTAATAATTATATCTACACAAATTGATAAAATTATTGTCTCTATTCCACCAACTAAAAGAGTAATTCCAATATAATTTAACAATTTAGTTAATGATCTATTTATAATAAATAGTAAAAATAAATTTACTAACATTATACACATTAAAATAATTCTACAAGTAGGAGAAATAAATTTTATATAACCTCTTATAACTTTCTTATCACCTTTAGTCATATTATTACTAGTATTTCTTATATTCTGTTTAACAACATTATTAATTTCTTTCTGATGAAGTGTTTGCCTTGCCTTTTTCAGAGTCTCATCAGTAATTTCTATACCTGTTGCATTTTCTATTTTTTCTTTATTATCTTTAATATATTCAATAGCATCACTCTCAAAATCAATATTTTCCAATTCTGAAGGATCATCAATAGAAGATAAAGTTTTATTTATATAATCCTTAACCAAGCCTTGAACTTCTTCACTTTGTAATATCTTATTTATTTCTTCATCATCAGTAGTAACAATATCACTTGTATCAGTAGGATCACTATTAATAATAATATTAGGTTCTTTATAATTTTTTATTGTCTCTTTAGTAATATTACTCACTAAAACATCAGGAAAATTGAAACTTACAATTAAAGCAACAACCAAATTTATATTAATAATCATCAATAAGATCTTAAAAATATTCTTTAATTTTTTCATATTAATAACTAACAATAAATATATTGTTTCCTTTCCAATAAAAACTAATTTCTACTATATTGTACCACATATATACATTTTTTAAAATCAAAGAAAAAAGAAGAAAATTAATTCTTCTTAATTATAAATTTATTATCAAAATAATCTACAATAATAGTATCATGTTCATGGATTGTTCCCTCTATTAGCATCTTAGATAGATCTACTTCTATTGTTTTACTAACAAGTCTTTTTAAAGGCCTTGCTCCAAAGTTAATATCATAACCTTCTTCAATAAACTCATGTCTTGCAGAATCAGTTACTTTTATTTTTAAATCTAAATCTTTTAATCTATCTTCTATTTGACTTATTATTTTATCAAGTATTTTACTAATAGCATCTTTCGTTAATGGATTAAATATAACTATTTCGTCTATTCTATTAATAAATTCTGGTCTAAAATATTTTCTAATATCATCCATAACTTTATCTTTTGAATTTTCAAGTATATGGTCACTTCCTAAATTAGAAGTCATAATGATAATAGTATTTTTAAAATCAACTGTACGACCATTAGAATCAGTAATTCTACCATCATCTAATATTTGTAATAATAAGTTTAATACATCTGGATGAGCCTTTTCTACTTCATCGAATAAAACTATACTATATGGATTTCTTCTTACAGCCTCAGTTAACTGTCCACCTTCTTCATATCCTACATATCCTGGAGGAGAACCTATCAAACGTGATACACTAAATTTTTCCATATATTCAGACATATCAATTCTTACCATGTGTTTTTCATCATCAAATAACTCATAAGCAAGAGTTCTTGCTACTTCGGTCTTACCAACACCAGTTGGACCTAAAAATAAGAATGAAGCAATTGGTCTATTAGGATCTTTAATACCACTACGAGATTTAATTATAGCATCACTTACAAGCTTCAAAGCCTCATCTTGACCCATAACTCTTTTTTTCATATCTGACTCTAAACTTAAAAGTTTCTCTTTTTCACTTTCAGCAAGTTTAGCAACAGGAATATTTGTCCATTTAGCAATTATTTTACAAATATCATTTTCTGTTACAGTATCACTCAATAATTTATTCTTAGATTCACTATTTAGTTCTTGTAATTCCTTTTCAACCCTAGGTATTTCACCATGACGAAGTACAGCAGCACGCTCTAAGTCATATTTATTTTCAGCCTGATCTAATTCAAATTTTAAACTTTCAAGTTCTTTCTTCTTAGCTTTAATATTATTATTTAAATTTTTTTCTTTATTCCAAGCCTCAGTCAATTCTTTTTCTTTTACTTTCATAGTTGTAAGTTCTCGATCAATATCAGCTTTTCTCTTCATTGAAAGTTCATCTTTTTCTTTTTTCAAAGCTTGTTTTTCTATTTCTAGACGCATTATACGATGCGTTAAACTATCTAGTTCAAAAGGAACAGAATCCATTTGTACACGGATTGTTGCACAAGCTTCATCTATTAAATCAATTGCTTTATCAGGCAAAAATCTATCAGTTATGTATCTATTTGAAAGAGTAGCAGCTGCAATTATAGCTTTATCTTGAATAGTAACTCCATGATGAATTTCAAAACGTTCTTTTAAACCTCTTAAAATAGTAATTGTATCTTCAACAGTAGGTTCATGAACTATAATTTTTTGAAAACGTCTTTCTAAAGCACCATCTTTTTCAATATATTTACGATATTCATTTAAAGTTGTTGCTCCAATTACATGAATCTCACCACGTGCAAGCATTGGTTTTAAAATATTAGAAGTATCCATTGAACCTTCTGATGAACCAGTACCAACAATCATATGTATTTCATCAATAAACATGATTATTCTACCTTCACTTTTCTTTATTTCATTTAAAACATTTTTTAGTCTTTCCTCAAATTCACCACGATATTTAGCCCCAGCAACAAGTGAAGCCATATCTAATTCCCAAATAGTTTTATCCTTTAGACTAGTTGGAACATCTCCCTTTAAAATTCTTAAAGCCAGTCCTTCAACAATAGCTGTTTTACCAACACCAGGTTCACCTATTAAAACTGGATTATTTTTTGTTTTACGAGATAAAACCCTAGTAATACTTCTTATTTCCTCATCACGGCCTATTACTGGATCAATTTTCCCAGCTTTAGCGTCCTCTACTATATCACGACCATATTTTTTCAAAACATTTTCATCTTTTTCCTCTTGTGGATAACCATACATATATATCACCCCTCAGTATTCATTATACTCTTATTTTAGCACTTGTCAATACAGAGTGCTAATTTTCATATAAAAA
>OMUM01000215.1 GCA_900314225.1 uncultured bacterium
CTAATAACTTGGCCAAAGCTGCTGAAACTATGAGTGCCTCACCTGGAGCACTTCACTTAAGAACACTTGCTACATTAAATGATTTATCTTCAGATCAATCAAATACTATTGTTTTTGCAGTACCAATTGAAGTATTACAAGCTTTTGGAAATAAAAATATAACAAATGACATTGCTAAAAAAGTAGAAACTTTAACTAATAGTGAAGATAAATAAAAGATTAAAGCTATAATTAAGGAAGTAAATAGTTAAAAATAATTATTTACTTTTTTTAACTAAAACATTTTTCTTGTAAAAAAAGAGTAATTATGATACAATATGAGGCATTAGAGAGGGGATTAGAAAACAGATGACTAAAGAAGAGATCGAAAAGGAAAAATTGTTAAATGAGCTATCTTTGGAAATAAAAGGATTAAAGAAAAGCAATTGCAATAATCCATTTAATTCTAAAAATTTAAGTCCTAAAGTACAAAAGGTTTTAAAAGAGATTGAGACAAATAGAAATCATTCATGGGCTGTTGAGATGTATGAAAGAAATAAAAATAATTTATCAAAAAATGCATTGAAATATCGAGGAACTAATATAACATATGGTGAAATGTTTGCCAATGCATATATTTATGCAAGAAGTCTAAAGAAATTAGGTTATAGAAAAAAAGATGAAATACCTATTTGTATTACAAATACTCCAGAATTTATTTATTTACTTTTAGCAACTAGTTTTATTGGTGCTAGACCAAATATTGTGGGTGATTGGTTTGCACCGGATTATTTAAAAAAAATATTAAATACAACAAAAAGCAAATATATTTTTATTGATGATATTTCATATAAAAAAATAAGAGATATAATAAAATCAAGTAATATTGATAATGTTATTTGCTTTTCTATAACCGATTCATTAGGAAAAAAAGGCAATCCTTATATCAAAATAGACAGTTTGTTTCATGAATTTAATAACAATTTAAAAAATATAAAGAATGAAAATTTAAATCATATAATTGATAAAAATGAATTTATAAAATTAGGCAAAAATTATGATCATAGATGTGTTGAAAATGTTGATTTGGATGATCCTTTTACTATCACTTATACTAGTGGTACTGTAAAGCCTGGATATCCAAAAGGAGTTATACAATCTAATAGAAGTTATATTACATTATCTAGATTTAAAGAATCCGATGTTTCGGGTATGCCAACTATGAAAAATTTAACTGTTTTAGCACACATCCCTACGAATACACACATGGAATTATCATGTGCTATTTCTGATACACTATACTGTAATTGTGAACTAGCATTAGAACCTTTTTATTCAGAAAAATTTTTTCCATATTCAATTTTAATTAATAAACCAAATTTTGTTCCAGCAAGTGTAGGATTTTGGGAAAATTTATGCAAAAAATTATCTTTTGATCCATCGTTCAAAAAATTAAAATTAAAGTATTTAATGATTCCAACAGTCACCGGTGAAGGATTATCTATAGGAGAAGAAAAATTCTTGAATCAAGTTTCAAGAGAACATAGTTTTGGCTCTGAAAAGTTACCTTTTCCATTTTCTCCAGTAACTTTTTCTATTGGAGGTGGTACAACTGAAAGCAGTGGTATATTTGTAACTCTTTTTAAATCATTACAAGAAAAAAAATTAAATCATTTAATAAAAAAAGAAACATTAGGATTAACTCCACTAAAATTTGCTGACGTGGAAATACTTGATACTGATAAAAACTATTGTCAAAAAAATGAACCAGGTTTATTAGTTGCAAATAGTCCATGTGAAATGATTGGCTATACAGATAATGAATTAAATAAAACAACACATATTATTGATAGCAAAGGAAAAAAATGGCTAAAATTAGGAACTTATTCATATAAAGATTCAACTGGAAGAATTAGGATGAAGGGAAGATTAGGAGATTTCATTACTTTATCTAATAACAAAATTATACCATTTTATTCAATAGAGGATGTGATTTTAAAAGATACAAAAAATGTTATGTCTTGTTCTGTTGTTAATGATTGCTTTAATAATATTATTTGTCATATAGAATTACAACCATTTAGAAAAAAATCTGATAAACATATTTATAATGGAATTATTTCTAGATTAAAAGATAATTTTGATGATGAGTTAATAAATAAATTATTTATTAGAATAAGGGATAATAAAGAATCTTTTCCACTTGATCCAAGTGGAAAAAGAAGTATAAGCACTCTAAAAAAAATTGGAATTGATGATAAAACTTTGTCATTTAATGAATTTATAAATATTAATACAAATGATAATAACTTTCATAATCAAAAAATTTTAAAAAAATAGCAAAGAAAATTAATTTTTTCTTTTTTTTTTTACTTTATTATTATTTATATAGTATAATATATATAATGATAGGATGTGGTAGATTGAATAAATTTTTTTATTTTATTATGTGTGGTTTTTTGTTCTCAATAGTTTTAAATATTATTTATTTTTTTAAAAAACATGTTAAGAATGGAGAAACAAGAATCTTCTCTATTACTTTGGTAGTTAACCTAATTAGCTTATTGAGTGAATTAATTTGTATATTAATAGGTTATTATTTTCCAACAGATTCACTTGCTCCACATATTGCTACAAAGTTTTTTCTATTATGCTTAATGACATTTGTTTTTTGTATGACATTATATATTTATGTTATAGCTTATGTGACATGTAAAAAACCTAATATTGAACATTTCAACATTTTAAAAAAAATATCATTCTTTATTTGGTTTATTTGTTGTTTAGGCTGCATTATTTTACCAATTCAAATTAATTTTGGATTTGCTACGGGAGCATCAGTAAACTGGGTATATATGTGTTCGATACTGGCAATGCTATGCTGGATAATTCCATTTGTTAAAAATATAAAAACAATAAATAAAAAGAAAACAATACCCATTTTTTTATTTGTTGTTTTTATGATAATAGTCGCTATGCTACAAAAAACTCATCCAGAGATTACATTGACAACAGTAATGGAGTTTTTAATTTTATTTATCATGTACCATACAATTGAAAATCCAGATATGAAGATGGTTGAACAAATAAATATTGCTAAGGAACAAGCTGAAAGAGCAAATCAAGCTAAAACAGAGTTCTTAAGTAGTATGTCTCATGAAATTAGAACACCATTAAACGCTATTGTTGGCTTTAGTGACTGTATAGAAACATCTAATACCTTAGAAGAGGCTAAAGAAAATGCTAAAGATATAGTCATGGCTTCTCAAACATTATTAGAAATAGTTAATGGTATTTTAGATATTTCAAAGATTGAAGCAGGAAAATTAGAAATAAAACCTTCTCCTTATAATGCTCGTGAAACATTTACTGAACTTGCTAAATTAATGATGCCTAAGATGCTAGAAAAAGGCTTAGATTTTACCTATAAAATAGCTCCTGATATTCCAGAAACTTTATATGGAGATCATGCAAATATTAAAAAAATTATTACTAATTTCTTAAGTAATGCTTACAAATATACTGATAAAGGTTTTGTTCATTATGAAGTGAATTGTGTAAACAATAATGATAATTGTAGATTGATAATTTCCATTGAAGATTCAGGTCGTGGAATAAAGCAAGAAAATATTAAGAAATTATTTACGAAGTTTGAGCGACTTGATGCGGATAGAAATACAACAATTGAAGGAGCAGGACTTGGCTTGGCTATTACTAAACAATTAGTTGAAATGATGGGTGGTAAAATAATTGTTCATACAGTATATGGAACAGGATCTAAATTTACTGCTATTATTGATCAACCAATTACAATTGCAAAAGAGCCTGTTCAAGAAAGCAAAAAAGAATATACAACTCTAAATTTAGCTAATGTTAGTATTTTATTAGTAGATGATAATCAGTTAAATATAAAAGTAGAATCTAAATTACTAGCAAGATATAAAGCTAATATGATTACATCTATTGATAATGGGTTTGATTGTGTCAACAGGATTCAAAAAGGCGAAAAATATGATATTATTTTACTTGATGATATGATGCCTAAAATGAGTGGAGTTGAGACACTAAAAAAATTAAAAGAAATACCTGGTTTTTCTACTCCAGTAATAGTCTTAACTGCTAATGCCTTAACAGGTATGCGTGAAAAATATTTAAATGATGGATTTGATGATTATCTATCAAAGCCTTTAAATAAGGAAGAATTATTTAAAGTATTAAATGAAACGATGGATAAATATCATATAACTCATGATAATAATAGTCATATTAATCTTACAGAAGAAAACGAAATAGTGGAAGAATTGAATGACTCTAGTAATGTAACTAATAATATAGAAAGTATATCTACTATTCCACTAATTAATAATAATACAAATACTCCAGAAAAAAATACAGTAGTAGAGCCACCTGCTATTAATAAAGAAGAATATTTAAAAAAACATGGTGTAGACTTAGATAAAGCTCTAGAATTCCTAGGAGATATGGAAATGTATAATGAAACCTTAGATGATTATTTAAAAGAAGTAGAAGATAAATTCTCAAGAATTGAGTCATATAAATTAGCAGGTAATATGCCAGATTATGCTATAGAAGTTCATTCACTAAAAAGTGACTCTAAATATCTTGGATTAATGACCTTAGCAGATATTGCTTATCAACATGAAATGGCAAGTAAAAAGAATGATATTAATTATGTAAATACTCATTTTGATGAATTGGTAAATGAATATCAAAAAACACTTGCTATGTTAAAAGAATATAAAGATATGATATAATTGCTTAAATAATTAAGCAATTTTTTTATATATTAGGAATTTGTTTCACATCAATTGTATAACAACAAACAAAATAACTGCTATATAATTCAAATGTTGACATAGTTATTAAAATAGTATATATTTAATTAAAAGTAGACTGAATACTTAAACTTGTCTATTGAAAGGAGTGTATCTTATGAGTGAACAAGAAATGATAATAGAAAAGTATATAAAAGAGGGAAGTAAATATATTTATCCTGAAAAGATGGAAAAGTGGAAAGAATGGGTTACTACAAGAGTAGAAGATCCTTTAGATAAAGGGTTGAGTATAAAAACTTCATTAGAAATAATGGAAAAGTTAGCGAACGGTACGTCTTTAGATGATACATTAAGTGAATATCATAATTTGGTTGAAAATTTAAGTGAAAAAGAAAAATTTGATCAAAAAGATTATGCATTAAGTTTTGTAGGTAATATTATGTTTAATTTTGGTGATGTACATAATGGAGTAGAATTCTATAAGAAAGATGCTATACATAGTTGGGGACCACAATTTTTAGATAATGAAAAGGTTCAACAAAATATAGAAAGACAAGACGAAATGAATAAAATAATGGCAGCTTCACAAAAAGAGAAAGTCACTATTGAAAATCAAGATGCAAAAACAGCTAAAGATGATTTTTCAACATTATCAAGAGAGGACTTGATTGAAAACTTTATAAAAGAGGGAAGTAAATATATTTATCCTGAAAAGATGGAAAAGTGGAAAGAATGGGTTACTACAAGAGTAGAAGATCCTTTAGATAAAGGGTTGAGTATAAAAACTTCATTAGAAATAATGGAAAAGTTAGCGAACGGTACGTCTTTAGATGATACATTAAGTGAATATCATAATTTGGTTGAAAATTTAAGTGAAAAAGAAAAATTTGATCAAAAAGATTATGCATTAAGTTTTGTAGGTAATATTATGTTTAATTTTGGTGATGTACATAATGGAGTAGAATTCTATAAGAAAGATGCTATACATAGTTGGGGACCACAATTTTTAGATAATGAAAAGGTTCAACAAGATATAGAAAGACAAGACGAAATGAATAAAATAATGGCAGCTGCGCACGAGCAAGATGTATCAACTGCTGAAAAAGATGTTTCATATGGTAGAGGAAAATAATTATTTATGAAGAACTAAAATTATAGTTCTTTTTTTTAGGCTATGGTAAAATAACCATTACGACGAAGGAAAATAATATTACTTCTATTATTAAGGCTATTGCTAATGATACTTTGGTATCGTTAGGATGCATTCCATCATAGCCTTTTGTTTCTAATCTTTTGAAACTGCCTAGTTTATGAAACAGAAAAAGTAGACGTAATTTTAAAATATGAAAGATAATTTATAAAATAATGTGACTTTCTAAATTTTTACAAGTGTTTTTTGTAAAGTTCTTAAAAAAGTT
>OMUM01000212.1 GCA_900314225.1 uncultured bacterium
CTATAAAACTTATTTCTTTACAATTACTTTCTAATAATATTTTTTACATTAAAACTGGATTTATTCAATTAATAATAAAAACTTATTAAAATATTTTAATATAGCTTTTTTTAGTAATTTATTAATATTAATTAATTTCATTTTTCTTTAAATAACACAAAATATATCATAGCATAAATTATAATGGGTGAATAACATGTATTATAATTATAAAAACATTAAATTATATTATGAAAAGCATGGTAAAAAAGATAAATATCTCATAATACTGCCTGGTTGGGGTAATACAAGACCTACTTTTTATAATATAATAAATCAATTTAAAAAATTTTATACAATTTACATTATCGATTATCCAGGTTTTGGTAATAGTCCAATTATTAATAATAATCTAACAATTTATGATTATGCTGATTTAATAAAAAATTTTATTAAAGATAACAATATAGATAATCCTAGTATAATAGCACACTCTTTTGGTGGAAGAATTGCCTCTATTTTGATAGGTAAAGAAAAATTAGAAGTAGATAAATTAATCTTAATAGATGTTGCTGGAATTAAGCATAGAAAGAGTTTTAAATTATATTTAAAAGAAAAAATATATAAATTTATAAATAAAATAACTAAATATAAATATAAAGAAAAATTAAATAAAATATTTGGATCAACGGATTATAATAATTTACCAAAATGTATGAGAAATACTTTTAAAAATATTATTAATGAAGATTTAACTAAATATTATAAATCAATTAAAATAACTACTTTAATTATTTGGGGTGAATATGATAGAGATACTCCTTTAAAAGATGGAAAAATATTAAATAAATTAATTAGAAATTCTGCTTTAATTATATATAAAAAAAGAAAACATTTCTCATACTTAGAAGAAATATCTCTTACAAATAAAATATTATATTATATGTTAATAAATTAAATAACTAATTTTTCTACAGTAAAGTAGCCATGAAAATGATAATTTTTATCTCTTGTTATATCTTCAGCTAACCATAGTTTTATATTTAATTTTTTAGTTTTATGACCTTTTAAACAACCTGTTATAATAACTATTTCGCCATTTTTTTTAGGAACAATTGTAGATACATTTACTCCATCAATACTATATCTTATATATTCTAATGGTACTTCTCTATCACTACAATTATCTTTATTTATATTTTGTACATCTCTAACTAATTTTAATTTATAATTTAATAATTCATTAGTATTATTAGTAATAGTAATTGTATTACCTGATGATTTAAGACCTAATGAATCGCTTTTTATATCATTATTTGTTAAAAGAAAATTATTAGCAGTTAAGGTAAGAAAATTAACTTCAGAAATATTAGATAGTTTTTTATTATTAACTCTAAAAGTAAAATAACTTATTAAGCAAAAAATTATCATAAAAATAATTACTAATATAGTCATATATTTCTTTTCATTTTCTTTTATTTTATTAATTGAAAAAGACATAGTTTTTTTATTTATTTTTCTTTTCTTTAAAAATTTACTCATTATAACACCATCTATTCTTTATAAATAGTATAACAAATAAATTATTTATTTAAAAGAAAAATACCATTTACTTGGTATTTTTATGGGTTTAATCTATTTGGTCCACGGAAGATGAATTCTGTTTCTTTTACACTTGGAATACCAAGTAATAACATTGTAAGTCTATCTACTCCTATTGCAAAACCGCCATGTGGAGGGCAACCATGCTTGAAGAAATCAAGATAGAACTTAACATCATCACCTAAACCTTTTTCTTTTGCATTTTTAACTATTTCTTCATATCTATGTTCTCTTTGAGCTCCAGTTGTAATTTCTACTCCACGCCAAATTAAGTCATAGCCTTGAAGTATTCCATTTTTATCTCTCATATGGTAAAATGCTCTTTTTTCTGCTGGAAAATCAGTAACAAATAAAAATTCAGAATTAAATTTATCCATAGCAAGTTTATAAGTTAATCTTTCTGCTTCTGTTGTTAAATCTGCCTTTTCACTATCATCTACTTTATAATTATATTTTTCTTCTAATTCCTTATAAATATCAGAAAGTCTCATTTTAGGAAATGGAGTTTTAGGAACGATAATCTCCGTATCAAATACTTCTTTTACTTTATCTCCTAAAGCTTCTTTGGTTTTTTCAAGTCCATATTTTAACATTTCTGCTTCTAAATCCATTACATCATTAAAATCATTAATATAGGCAAATTCTACATCAAATGAAGTAAATTCTGTAGCATGTCTTGAAGTATTAGAGTTTTCTGCTCTAAAGCAAGGTGCTACTTCAAATACTCGATCAAATCCTGATGCTAAAGCCATTTGTTTATAAAATTGGGGACTTTGAGCAAGATAAGCACTTCTATCAAAATATTTTATTTCAAATACTTCAGAGCCGGACTCTGATGCTGCTCCTATTATTTTAGGTGTATGAATCTCTGTAAATTTATTATTATATAAATATTCTCTCATATATCTTACTAAAGTACTCTGTACTTGAAACATTAAAATATTTTTATCACTTCTAAGATCAATATACCTATAATCAAGTCTTGTATCTAAATTTACCGTACTTAAATCTTTATAATTAAATGGTAATTCATCTAAATTAGTACTTGTAACTTCTATATTATCTGGAATTAATTCCATACCATTTAATTTAACTTTAGGAGACTCCATAATCTTACCTGTTACTTTAATAGTAGACTCAACTGTTAAATTATTTACCAATTCAACTAAATCTTTATTCTTTTCTTCACTTTTTTCAATAGTAATTTGTACTTTACCAGTAGAATCTCTAAGTACAATAAATTGTACCCATTTTAAATTCCTAATTTCATCAACAAAACCGCTTATTGTAACTGTTTCGTCAAAATTATTTTTTAATTCACTTAAAGTTATATTTTTCATTATTCTTCCTCCTCATGATTATGCTCTAAATCAAACTCTGAATAATCTATTTCATCTACTTCTTCCATTGTATTTAATTTTTCATCTAAGTAATAGATAATAGCATCTAAACTAATTATTTCTTCTTCTTTAGTTTTATTATTTTTTATTTTAACTTCATTATTATTTAAATCTTCACTATTTAAAATACATAAGTATTTAGCATTTAGTCTATCAGCTTGTCTAAATTGTCCTTTTAAGTTTCTACCTGTATATTCTGTATCAACTACAAATCCGGCCATTCTAAGTTCTTGAGCAAGATAGGTTGCATATTTTTTTTCCTCTTCTGAGACATACATTAAGAATAAATCAACACTATCATTTATTGGTAATTTAACATCTTCTAGTTCTAGGGCCATGACTAGTCTACCAATTCCACTAGCAAATCCAACACATGGTGTTTCAGGTCCTCCTAATTGACTAACAAGGCCGTTGTATCTACCACCTGCACCAATTACGTTGTTAGAACCAAAACCGTCTACTTTTGCTTCTATTTCAAATACTGTATGATTATAATAATCAAGTCCTCTAACTATTTTTGGATTAATAGTATATTCTATTTGCATAATATCTAAGTATTCTTGAACTTTTTCAAATCTAGTTCTACTTTCTTCATTTAAATAATCTAGTGTTGTTGGAGCTTTTTTTAAATATTCGTTATCAGCATCTACTTTACAATCTAAAATGCGAAGAGGATTTTTTTCGTAGCGTTCTTGACAGTCACTGCAAAAATCACCGATATGTGGTCTAAAATATTCAATTAATGCTTCACGATATTTTTTTCTACTTTCATTATCTCCTAAACTATTTAAATTAACTTTTATTTCTTTTAAGCCAAGCATTTTGTATAAATTAACTGCAGCACTTATTATTTCAGCATCACATAATGGATCATCACTACCAAGTATTTCCATACCAAACTGAGTAAGTTCTCTATCTCTTCCAGATTGTGGTCTTTCATAACGATACATTGTTCCATTATAATATACTTTTACTGGTTGATTGGGATCACCATACATTTTATTTTCAATATAACTTCTAACAACTCCAGCAGTACCTTCAGGCCTTAAAGTTATTTTTCTACCACCTTTATCTTCAAAATCATAACTTTCCTTAGTTACTATATCTGTAGTGTCACCTATTCCTCTATGAAACAATTCTGTTGCCTCAATTATGGGAGTACGAATATAATTATAATTATATTTTTCCATTAAAGCATCTATTACACTTTCTACATACTTCCAAATTTTAGCTTGTCTACCTGTGATATCATTACAACCTTTTTGTCTTTTTATCATAATCTTTCCTCCTAAAATAAAAAGATGGCACTTCTTAAGGACGAATATATCCGTTGTGCCACCTTATTTACATCTTTAATACTTATAACGTAGTAATACGTACTTCTATTTTTTGAGATGTCTTTCTCATTTTATTCTTAAGTATTTACACCAAACATACTCTCTCTTTAAAGAAATCAAAGATACTTTTTCTCAAGAAGTTATATATATTATATGTTTTTTTATTAATACTTTCAAGTAGAAATTAATCTACTATATTTTATTTTATTAAATATTTTCTTTTACCATTACAACGCCTTTTTTTAAATCGCCTTTAAAAAATTTATAAGTTGTTCTAAGTAGTAAATATGTTGGAAGGGCTGCGACTATTCCGGCTACTCCGGCTAATGTTCCACCAACTGATACTGCCATAATAGTAATTAATGGATTAACATTATTTGTTTTTCCATAAACTCTAGGTGAGATAACATAACCATCAATTTGTGGAAATATTAAACAAATAATAGTTGTTGCGATCATTAAGGGAATTGACACAACACTTGCTAAAATAATGGCAATTATATTTGTTATTAATCCACCAAAATATGGAATAACAGTTGTAATGCAAGCAAGTATTCCAAGTATTAGCCAGTTTGGATGACCTACTATAAAGAAAAGAATACTATATTCAAAAAATTGAATAGCCATAAATATTTCTAGTCCTTTTAAATAATTAGTAATTTCTATATCCATTAGTTTTAAATAATTATATGTCCTTTTATTATGACTTATCAAGAAATCTTTAATAGTACTTCTTATTTTACCCATATCGGCTAGGAAATAAATAAAGCCCACAAAACCTACAATAAATTTACCAATAAAATTAAATGAAACATTTAAAAAATTAAATGTAGTAGTTGAAGCACTAGAACTTAAATTATCTAACATGCCATTTAAATAGTCTGTTAATCTAATTTCATATTTTCCTAAATTAATATTAAATTTATTATCAACATTATTAGATATTTTCATAATCATTTTTATTAATAATGATAATTGATCATATACTAGTGGCAAGGTAACTACAAGTATTCCTACTACCAATAAGACAAGAAGTAGTACTACTATTAATACAGAAAAATTCTTATTAAGTCCTCTTTTTGTTAACCATCTAACTAATGGAGTAAAGGCATAGGCAAAAATAAATCCTATAATAAATGGTGACAATAAACTAATACATTTTGAAAGTACTCCCCACCATAATCCAATATTAGAAAATGTTATATATAAAAGTAACATTAAAGCTGTTATATTAATAATTTTATAATTTAATTTATTATTTTTCATATGATCATCTCTCTAACATAATAGTTGTTGGACCAATATTATTAATATTAACATTCATATCTGCTCCAAAAATACCGGTTTCTACTTTTATATATTTTTTTAATTCTTCATTAAAACTATCATAAAGTTTAGATGAATATTCTCCTTTAAGTGCTTTAAAATAACTTGGTCTATTTCCTTTATTCGTATCAGCATATAAAGTAAATTGAGAAATGGATAAAATATCTCCACCATATTCTAAAATACTTTTATTCATTACTCCATTCTCATCCGAAAAAATTCTGAGATTAAGAATCTTTTTTACTAAATATTTTATCTTTTCAATATCATCGCCATCAGTAAATCCTACAAATAAGACTAAACCACTATCTATCTTACCAACAATTTTTTCAGAAACTGAAACAGTAGAATAACCACTTCTTTGAACTAATACTCTCATCGCATTTCCCTTTCTATTTTATCAACATAATTTAATTTGTTTATATTAATCATCAATTTATTTAATTGTTCTATTCCAGTTACATAGCAATTAATCTCATAAACAGAATTATTACTTTCTCTACTAACAGTTTTAATACCGTCAACACTAACATTCATCATAGATATTTGTTGCATTAAATCTAATAAGTGGTTATCACTATCATTAGCATAAACTAATAAAATTGTAAGATATCTTTTATTAACATTAGTATTCCATTTTACTTCGACTGTTCTATTTTCAAGCATTGATAAATTGTGACAATGTAATAAATGTACAGTAATACCATTACCTTTGGTAATATAACCAACTATTTGATCTCCATATACTGGATTACAACAATTAGCAAGATTTACTTTTACTTTATCAATACCACTAACTATTATATCTGCATCTTTACTTTTGCTAGTTACTTTAATTGTTTTTGGTGTAGGTATATTTTCTATTGGTTTATCAATTATATTAATAATTCCATTAGCTGTTAATTTTCCATTTCCAATTGATAAATATATATCATCTAAGTTTTCAAGTTTTTCGGAATCACAAATTTTTTTAATATTTTCATCACTGATAAATTCTGAGATTGATAATTTTCTTTTTCGTAATTCTTTTTCAAGAGTATATTTTCCTCTTTCAATATAATTTTCCCTATCACTCTTTGTAAAATATGATTTTATCTTATTTCTAACTTGAGTTGATTTGACGAAATTAATCCATTCTTTTGATGGTGTGGAACTTTTATTTGTGTTTATTTTAACAATATCATTATCATGTAACTCATAGTCAAGTGGAACGATATTATTATTAACAATAGCTCCAACTGTTGTTTCTCCTACTTTAGTATGAATATGATAGGCAAAATCTATTGGAGTGGCTCCTTTAGGTAATTCTATGACATCACCCTTAGGAGTATAACAATAAATATTATTATTTAATACTTCATCTTTTACACTATTAACAAACTCTTCACTATTAATATTTTCATGACTTAAGTCAATTATTGATTTAAAGAATTGAAGTTTCTGTTCGGTAGTGTTTTGAAGATCGGCTGCAACATTACTTCCTTTATTTTCTTTATATGACCAGTGAGCAGCGATTCCATTTTCAGCAACTTCATCCATATCATAAGTTCTTATTTGAATTTCAAATAAATCGCCACCTATACCAAATACAGTTGTATGAAGAGATTGATACATATTTGGTTTTGGCATTGCAATATAATCTTTAAATCTTTTAGGTAAAGGTCTAAATTTAGAATGAATTAGTCCTAGAGCTAAATAACATTCTTGTTCTGTATTAACAATAACTCTAAGAGCAAGTAAATCATAAATATCACTAAACTTTTTACCTTTATTTAACTTATTATAAATACTATAAATACATTTAGCTCTTCCTTTAATTTCATGTGGTATGTGATGTTCATTTAGTAAGTCAGATACTTCATGTTCCATATCAAGCACATACTTATCACGCTCAATTTTCGTTTTATTCAATCTCTCAGCAATATCATAAAATACATCGGGCTTTAGATATCTAAGAGCTAAATCTTCTAATTCACTTTTTATCTTATGAATACCTAAATGATCAGCAATTGGTGCGAGTATTTCTAATGACTCTTTAGCTTTAACTTTTTGACGATCTTCAGGTATTGCCCAAAGTGTACGCATATTATGTAATCTATCTGCTAATTTTATGATTATTACGCGAACATCTTCACTCATACCGACAATTATTTTTTTATAATAATCTATTAAATATTCATTTTCTGTTGAAAAATGAATTTTAGAAAGCTTGGTAACACCTTGAACTAGCTTGGTTATAGTTTTACCAAATTTTTCTTCCATTTCTTCAGGTGAACAATCACAATCTTCTAGGACATCATGCATAAGTCCAGCAGCGATTGTTTCAAAATCAGCATATATGGTTGTAAGAATTAAGGCAACATTCATTGGATGATAAATGTAAGCCTCTCCACTTTTTCTGTATTGACCTTGATGTTTTTCTTTAGCAAACAAATAAGCTCGCTTTATTACACTAAGTTGTTCTTCATCTTCAATATATTCATGTGCATTATCAAGTATCTCTTCAATTGTAACATCATTTAAATTTCTTGAATTTGACAAAGAACTCACCTCCCCAATAACTTTAACAATTTACTCCTTTTACAGATAATTCTTCATAATCATCTTTATATACTTTTTTAGGCTTTTGCTTTTTACCAATATTTTTCTTTTCAATTGCTAAAAAGACAATTGTTGCGATAAATATTGATGAGTATGTTCCACTAATTAAACCAAATAACATAGCCATATTAAAAGTAAATATTCCTCTAGAACCTAAAATTAATAATATAATTACTGGAACTAATGTTGTAAGGGATGTATAAATTGTTCTGGTAAATGTTTCTTGAATACTAGTATTAGCAATTTCTTCTAATTTCTCTGAAGTGAGTTTTTTATTATAGTCATTTAAATTTTCTCTTATTCTATCAAATAAAACAATAGTATCATTTATTGAATAACCAATGATTGCTAGAACAGCAGCAATAAACATAGAATTTACTTCTAATCTTAACATCCCAAATAATGCAAAGATCATTAAAACATCATGAATTAAAGCAACTACTCCACCTACGGCATAACTAACTTTAAATCTAATTGAAACATAAATTACTATTCCAATTAATGCTATAAGTACTGATAAAATAGCATTTTTTACTAATTCTTTTTGAACTAAGTTAGAAACTACTCCAATATTTACTTTAGCATTATATTTATCTTCAAAATAATTATTAACTTCTTTTACAGTATCTCCATTTAATGCATCATCTATTCTAATATCAGTTTCTTCATCTGTTATAGTAATAGAACTACTTTTTAAATTTAATTTTTTTAAATCACTATTTAAGTTTTTCTTTGTAAGTTTATCATCTGTAACAATAGTTATATCCGTACCTGCTCGGTAGTCAATTCCAAGATTCATTCCTTTAAATAATATAACTACTCCACCAATTAAAATAACAATAATTGAAATAGATAAGGCTAATTTTTTGTGTTTTAAGAAATTAACTTTACTAAATTTACCTGGCTTAATTTCTTCATTTTTAGATACATCTGGGATATCATCTTTATTTATATTAATAAATAATTTTGTTTTATCATCAAAATAACCTGTATTTACAAAAAGTTTTAACAAAAATCTAGTTAGGAATACCATTGTTAACATAATGATAATTACAGTAATTATTAACATAGTAGAAAATCCTTTAATACTTGATTCACCATAAATAAACATTATAATTGCTACAATAAATGTTGTTAGGTTCGAATCAATTATGGCACTAAAACTAGATTTAGAACCTTCGGTAAAGGCAGATTTTAGACTTTTTCCTTTTAGTAGCTCATCTTTTATTCTTGAAAAAGTTATTACATTAGAATCTACAGCCATACCTATACCTAAAAGTAATGCTGCTATACCTGGTAATGTTAAGACACCACCTACTAGCCAGAATATACCAAATACTAAGAAAGTATATATCATGATAGAAACTCCAGATACAAATCCAGCAAAATGGTAAATTAACATTAATATAGCAATAATAGCAATAATAGCAATTATTCCAGCAACTAATGTAGTATTTAATGTATTACTACCAAATGAAGCACCAACTGTTTGAGAAGAAACTTCTGTAAGTTTTGCAGGAAGAGAACCGCTATTGATTAAATCAACTAAGTTAGATACTTCATCTTCTGTAAAACTTCCTTGAATAATTACATCACTAGCAAATCCTTGTGAAACAGTAGCAGCACTTAAACAATTTGATTCACTTGTACCACACTTACTTCCTTCTTTTTCATAACTATCGGTAAGTTCATTATAGTCTAACCAGATAACTATCATATTTTGATTATTACTCCTAGAACTAACTTCTTTAGTTACATCATAAAATTTATTTTTATCTTTTACTGATAAAAGTACTGCAGGATTACCACTGGAATCTTGACTAATTTTTGCTCCTCCAGCTTTTAAAACATCACTACTCATAAGTAAATTATCTTCAGTATCTCTGAATGATAATGTCGCAACAGTTGATAGTTGACTACGAGCTTCTTCTGGATTTTTTACTCCAGCTAGCTTAACCCTAATTTTATCTTTTCCTTCAATTGTTATTTCAGGTTCGCTTACACCTAAACTATCAATTCTTTTACTAAGAGTCTTGTATGTAGCTTTTAACTTTTCATTTGTCATTTTTGATCCATCAATTGAATCAACTTTGTAAAGAATTTCAAATCCTCCTTGTAAATCAAGTCCAAACTTTAAATTATTAAAAAGAGGAATAAAACAAAAACAAATTAAAACTACTACTAGTGTAAGAATAAGAGAAGTTAAAATTGTTCTCTTCTTTCCATTTTTCTTTTTTTTCATAACTTCCACCTCTATATAATATTTTCGTTATTTTCTAAATATAAATTTATTTCTTCATAAGAAGTATTTAAAATATCATCAACAATATCACATAACATAAGATTATGGCCAAATTTCCATTTATTATTAATAAATAAATTCCATAATTGATACTTAGTAATATCAGTTCCTAATACTTTAAGTTCATTAACTTTAGAACTAAGAGCTGGTTCTACTCTATCATATAACTCTTTTAAAGAATTAAATTCATTATTCATATTAACACAACCTCATAACGAATTAATCTTATTATAACTAAATAACAGCAAAAATTAAAGTTAAATTGAAAAAAACTACAATAATTATTTTTTGAATTTATTAATATAAGTATTTATTTTTAGTATATAATTTTTTTAAAAACTCTTACAAAATTTTATATATTTTTAATTTTAATATATAAAAAGACTTTTCAATAAAGTCTTTTATCAGTCATTAGCAAGAATTATGTATGGATCTTCTTTTGTCCCAGAACCATCAGTAGTCTGAATAGTATTTTTTAGATTAATGGATGGCCTTATTGAAGTCCTAATATTACTTTTTTCAGGATTATCAGCTCCAGTATCTCCCCACATCCAGTCTAAATCAGTTTCATCAGATCCTCCTGTTAGTATTCCAAACATGTTTATTTCTGAACTTCCATACCATGTAGTAGTATAAGAAAATGGTGACATTGTAAATGTTGCTCCTATAGAATTAGATAAATAGCTACTTCCACATGTTTGATTATAATCCCCTGAACAATAATAGTTTCTTACATTTGCCAAATTTGCCTCATCAGCGGTGATTAAACCTATTGGATAAGTAAGGGCTTTATTTCCGATACTTGCATTTTTAGTTGTAAAACCATCTCTTGATATGTTTGGACATGTTAATTGTGGTTTTTGGTTATCACTATAATTATTTCTAGCATAAGTTGCAAATTTCATGCTATCCTGTGGTGAAGTTGAAAACACTTCTCCACTTGCTAATGTCCTATCATTGCAGAATACTTCATCTGATATATATGAAGAATATTTTGATAAATTTGCAACATACCAATTATCAATAGCCTTTTTTATTGTTGAATCATTTTTATTAATGAAAGCTTCATCTTCTGTAGCATCAGTATCACCAAACATATAACCAATGTACTTAGGACTATCATTATTTGAATTGAATGGACTATAAATTGAAATTTCATTATCTGAATAAATAAGTCTTACTGAATTATCACCATTTACTCTTATTACCTGCCATAAAAATCCTGCAAATGATACCCAGTTGTTTTTTACATCTCCTCTATAATAATAACTTGTGCCATAATCATCTGCCATAGCATACATTCCTTTATCATTTGTCCAATAATCGTCAAAATTAGGATTACCTTTAGTTGTTATTTCACTTATTCCTGTTTTATATGTTTTATTACTTGCTTCATTTGATATTAATTTTCTATATAATAATTTATCACTTATAGTATCTATTTCTACATTTGAATGTATTGTAAGTCTTATTATGTCAAATGCTTTTGTTGCAATTGGGATTAATAACAATCCAAACATAAATATTTTTAAACTGTTTTTAATATTTTTTGTTTTTAATAAATAGAATGCTATTAACCCAGTAATTATTAATAACATTATATTTATACTATACTTTTGAATAATTGTTTTTGGATTAATTAAATTATCATTTACACTTAGATACATTAAATTATTTTCTTTAAATTTTCCATCATGTAATTTATTGGTTGGTACTTCTTTAGAATATGTAATTGTAATTATCATTTCTTTTTCAGTATTAGCTTCAAGAATATTGGACTTATCACTATACTTATAATTATAAGTAATATAATTACTTTTATTAAAGGTTGGTTCTATTGTAACATTGTAATCTTTTTTTGAAGTATTTTTGACAATTAATTTATATTTAATTGATTTACTTTTGAAAACTTAATATTAAATTTTATATTCCAGTCTTTTATGGTTGGTTGAGATACTTCTTCTACTCCAGGGGTGATTTCTATTAATTCTGATGATGCTATATAAATATTTTCTTTTGGATTAATATTTTGTACTATTTTATCATCCGCAAATACCATAATTGGTAGCAAAAAAATAATACTTAATAATATTTTAATTCTATTTCTCATACTCACTACTTCCTATTCTATAATTTTATTAGATAATATTAATTTGAAAATTAAAAGAATTTTTTTATTGATGTATTTCAATATAGATCTTTTAAAAATAAAAAGAGCTATTTCTTTTTAGCTCTAGGAAAACTTCTAAAATAGACTTCTTTTAATCTATCTGTTGTTACATGGGTATATATTTGAGTTGCTTTTATAGATTCATGCCCAAGTAATTTTTGAACAGATAATAAGTCTGCTCCTTCATTTAATAAATGTGTTGCGAATGAGTGTCTTATCATATGAGGAGATATATTTTTTTTAAGACTAGTTTTTTTAATAACTTGGTCTAGTATATATCTTACTCCTCTATCTGTTAATTCTCCTCCATTATTATTTAAAAATAAGTATTCACTATTTTTAATATTTAATTTATTATAAGCATCATTTAAATATAAATCTAATATATCGCTACAGTAGTCTCCATAAGTAACATAGCGTTCTTTATTACCTTTTCCAAGAATTAAAATACTTCTACTAGATCTATCAATATCTTTAACTTTTATACTTACAAGTTCTCCAACTCTTACTCCTGTTGCATATAGCATTTCAAGTATCAATCTATCTCTTTGTCCTAACGAAGTACTTAAGTCACAAGCATTAAATAATTCTTCTAACTCATTATATTCAAAAAATCTAGGTAATTTTTTGGCCTTTTTTGGTCCATTAACTAAACTAAAGACATTTGTTTTAACAATATTATTATTAGCTAAATATTTATAAAAGCCTCTTAATGAACTAAGTTTTCGATCAATTGATGAATTATTATCTTGTTTGTTATCTTTTAAATACATTAAATAGAATCTTATATCACTATAGACTATTTTATCAAATTCTAGTCCTTCACTTTCAATATAGTCTAGAAATTCTTCAATATCATCACTATAATTAATAATTGTATATTTAGAATAGTTTTTTTCATATTTTAAATAATCAAGATAATCTTTAACTATTTTTCTTTGTTTTTGCATAAACTTTATCACCATAATAATCAAATAAACTTATTTGGCCATCAAAATAATTCTTATCTGTTACTTCATATAATTTATCTTTAATATCATCTCTACTATTATATTTATTTCTTAATTTAACATTGTCAAAACTATTAATTGCTTCATAAACATTTCTTGCTAAATAATAGGAATTATAAGCCCATGTAACATCATTAATCTTTGATTTATATATATTGGCAGGAATAGAATTATCGATAAAATGTATATAAAATTTTTCATAGACATTGGTATTACCAAAAGTAATATAATCATAGAATTTTTCATTTTTATACATTCTATTAATAAATGTAAAATATAATTTATTTAAACTATCAGTTGATTTATTAATTGAATCTTTTCTTTGGAACTTATTAATTTCTAATATTGTATCAGTCATATTACCTTTATAAATAGTTTCTAAATATGATATTTTTTCTTTATTACTATCGTTTCTTTTAACAATAAATATATCATTATTAGATGAATTAACAATACCTTTAGCTTTTAAATAGGCATTTAATTCTTCTGGATTATTGAATTGTAAAGTTAATTTATCAATATCTTCTAATTTAAGACTATTTTTTTCAAATCCAAGATCATGTAAATTAATTTTTTTAAATTCATTATTATTTTTATTTTTTGCTACTAAATAGAATCTATTTTTACTCATAAAATATACCTCCAAAACATTAATTTTTATTATAGCAAAAAAAAGAAAAGATTTCTATCTTTTGTAATCACATTCACTACATTTAATCTTTCCATTTTTTTCTACTAACATTTTGCCACATTCTGGGCATTTCTCATTAATTGGTTTATCCCAATAAGCTGTTTTACATTTAGGATAGTTGTTGCAACCATAAAAGATTTTACCTCTTCTACTTTTTTTCTCAATAATTTTTCCGTCACAATTAGGGCAATCACAAATGATTATATCTTCTTTTTCTTCTTTTTTGATATATTTACATTCAGGATAGTTAGAACATGCTACAAATTCGCCATATTTTCCTTTTCTAATAACTAGTGGATTGCCACATTCAGGACATTTTTCTCCTGTTTCAACTGGAGCTTTCTTCTCCATATCGGAGAATGCTTTTTCAACTCGCGGTTCAAATATATCATAAAAATCTTGTAAGACTTTATTCCAAACAAGTTTACCTTCGGCAATAGAGTCTAAATCATCTTCCATATTTTTAGTATAATCTGTATTTATTAAATCACTAAAGTAATCTTGTAATTTATCAGTAGTTTCAATTCCTATTTCTGTTGGTTTAAACTTTTTTTCTACTAAATCAACATATCCTCTACTTTTTATTGTATCAATTATTGTTGCATAAGTAGAAGGTCTACCAATACCTAATTCTTCTAATGTCTTTATAAGTTTTGCTTCTGAGTATCTTGCTGGTGGTTTAGTAAAGTGTTGACTACAATCAACATTATTAGTAATTGCTACTTCTTTATCACCAATTTCAGGTAATATCTTATCTTCATTAGATTCATAATCTTTATATACTTTTAAATAACCATCAAATATTAGAATAGAACCAACTGTCTTAAATTTATAATTATTATTATCAAAAACAATAGTTGTTTGATTAACACTGGCATCAGCCATTAGTGAAGCAAGTGTCCTTTTATAAATTAAACTATATAATTTAAATTCATCACTTGTTAAATATTGCTTTATTTTTAGTGGTTCTCTAAGTACACTAGTTGGTCTAATTGCTTCATGAGCATCTTGCACGTTTTCAGTTTTTTTGGTTTTTTTTACATAACCAATATATTTTTTGCCATAATTTTCTTCAATATATTTCATTGCTGGTTTAATAAAATCTTCACTCAATCTAATAGAGTCTGTTCTCATATAAGTAATTAATCCGACTGTTTCATTTTCAAGATCAATTCCTTCATATAGTTTTTGAGCTATACTCATAGTTTTCTTAGCTGGGAAACCTAATTTAGTTGAAGCTTCTTGTTGAAGGGTTGAAGTAATAAACGGAAATTTACTCTTACGAGCTTTCTCTTTCTTTTCAATACTTTCTACTGTATATTTATCAGATATCTTATTAAGAACTGCATCAGCTTCCTCCTTAGAATGTAGGTCTATGTCATCTTCTTTATACTTAAAAAGTTCTGCTTCATAATCTTTAAAAATAGCTGTAATTGTCCAATATTCTTCTGGAATGAATGCCTCTATTTCACGTTCCTTATCAACAATTAACTTTAAAGCAACGCTTTGTACACGACCGGCACTTTTAGCACCAATTTTTCTTTGTAATAGTTTAGATAATCTAAAGCCAATTATTCTATCTAGTATTCTTCTAGTTTCTTGACTCTTTACTAAATCATCATCTATTTTAGTTGGATTTTTCATAGCTTCAAGTATTTTATCATGAGTAATTTCATTAAATCTAACTCTCTTATAATTATCATCTTTAATACCTAGTGCATCTTTTAGATGCCAAGCAATAGCTTCTCCTTCACGATCAGGGTCGCTTGCAAGATATACTAGATTTGAGTCTTTTACATCTTTTTTTAATTCATTAATAACACTACTTTTTCCTTTTATTGGAACATAATTTGGAGTAAATCCATTTTCAACATCTACTCCTAAGCCAAATTTACCAGAAGTTGCTAGATCTCTTATGTGACCTTTTGAAGATACTACTTTATACTCATTTCCTAAATATTTACCAATAGTTTTACTTTTACTAGGACTTTCCACAATAACTAAATTCTTTGACATATCATCCCTCCAGTTACTTATTAATTTATACATTTAAATTAAATTTATGTCAACTACTACATATATATTATTAGAAAAAAATATTATTTTACAGATAATTTTTAATTAATTGTCTTATTTCCATGTTCTAATATATATTCTTTTACTGGTCCAAAAGTCTTACGATGCTCTTTAAGTATTCCATATTCGTTTATGGCAGCAATATGTTCTTTAGTAGGATAACCAACATTTTTTTTAAAATCATACAGAGGATATTTCAAATCAAGTTCTCGCATTAATTTATCCCTTGTAACTTTAGCAATTATACTAGCAGCACTTATTGTTATACTTTTAAGATCACCTTTAATAATAGAAGTTGTTGGAATATCTATATCTAATTTCATAGCATCTATTAAAACATGTTCAATTTTACATTCTTTTAAACAATTATTAATAGCTCTCTTCATAGCTATCTTAGTAGCTTCATAAATATTATATTTATCTATTTCTTCAGCGCTACACTGTCCTATTCCAATGCCAAGAGCTTGCTTTTTTATTTCTTCATAAAAATAATCTCTTTTCTTTTCACTTAACTTCTTACTATCAGTAAGTCCATCTAAATCAAATTTTTCCGGAAGAACTACACAAGCAGTAACTACTGGTCCTACTAATGGACCTCTTCCCACTTCATCAACTCCCGCAATATATTTAACACCAGAATTTCGCAATTCTCTTTCAAACTTATAATTATCAGAAGAATCTATTATTAATTTTATCTTTTTTAAAAATTTCTTATCATAATTATTTTCTAACATAATTTTATATAATTCATCTAACTTATATACAAAATATCCATCCTTTTCAATTATCTTATCTAAGTTAAAATACTTATTTTCAATGATTATATCTTTATCATTTGATTTATAATTTTTTGCAACATATAAAGTTATAATAGAAGTATTTCTCTTATAGCCAAGTAATACTAAAGCGCTTTCTCCTCCAATAATAAACTTATTCTTATCTAAAGATAATTGAGATAATTTATTTAAGATTTCTTTTTTATTCATAATATCTTCACCATAAGAAGTATATCAAAATGAAAAAAAATAGTAAATAACTTACTATTTAACAATTCTTTTTATTAATTTTTTTTGAATATGATCAAAGCTTGTATAATGTTCTTCTATTACAGAAGGTATTTTTAAGTCTCTTTCATTATAACTTTTTCTAGCAATTTCCAATAAATTAATATCCAAATATGATTCTAATTCATATTTTAATCTTTCATGACTACTTATAAATTCTTTTATTGTATTAATATCTTTAAATTTATATAAATCATTATCATATAAAAATTTACTTGAATAAAGTGCATTATTTAGAGAAAATTCAAAGTCATATAATGGAGCTAAATGAATGTAATTATTTTTATCCTGATAAAACATTATATTAGATTCGTTACGGTCTTGTTGACCCATGTAAATATCTAAAGCAAACATGTCAATTATTTCATCTAATAATTCATTACGGTTTTTTTTATTTGGGCATAAAGATAATATTTTTTCTAAAGTATTTAATTTATTACATAAATCATATGGGATTTTAAAATAATTTAAACCATCTTTCTTGAAGTCAAATGATCCTAATTTAATACTTATTGATTGATCGTTTAATTTAGAATATTTTTTAAATTGGTTTCTATGATGACTATAATTTATTCCAACTAAAAAGTAATGGGCAGATGGAATATTTTTAATATGACATAATTCTTATGACATAATTCTTCACCAATAAATTCAGTACTATTAAAATTTTTTATATATATTTTTTTATCTGTTTTTTCTGCACATATGTGATTATTTTCATCTAATTTAATATATTTACCTTTTATTAAATAAATATTTGATTCATCTGTAAGACATTCATTAACTGACATCATTTTATTCTATCAAAAGTAATATTTCCAAAGTATCCATTTCTTAGATCTCTTATAATTATATTTGAAACTTTTTCATAATCAACAATATTGCCTCTTGATAAAGCTCCCCTTTTTCTTCCAATTATTTCATATGCTTTTACTATATCATCTAAGTTTGTTATATCATATCTTTCTTTTAATTTATTTGGATATAAAGTATATAACTTATTTAATATAAAAGTTGCGATATTGTCTATATTAATTATTTCATCTTTAATTGATGAAAAAGCAGCAAGTGTTTTTGCTCCATCTTGATCTGTTAATTTAGGCCATAATATACCAGGAGTATCAAGTAATTCAATATCTTTATTTACTCTTATCCAACTAAGTGTTTTAGTAAATCCTGGTTTGTTGCCAACACCGGCGGACTTTCTTCCAACTAATCTATTTATTAATGTGCTTTTTCCAACATTTGGAACACCAACAATTAATACTCTAGCAGATCTAGGCTTCATTCCCTTGCTAATTCTACTTTGATTGATATTACTCATAATTTCATTAGTAATTGAAATTATATTACTAGTATCTCCTTTCATTAAATCTACAGGTGCTATATTATAACCATTTTTCTTATAATTAGCAAGTATTTTATTAGTTTCCTCTTTGTCACATAAATCATATTTAGTTACGATTAAAATCCTAGGTTTATTTTTAATTAAGTCATCAATATCTACTATTTTAGAAGAAATTGGCATTCTAGCATCTATTACTTCATAAACAATATCTATTAAATTTAATTTATCACTAATTTCACGTTTTGTTTTGGCCATATGTCCTGGAAACCAGTTAATCGAAGTTTTGTGAAACACCTTTTCTTCTTGCTCTTTTGCCATATAAATCACTTCCTTTCTAAAATCTTTCTTTTGTTTAATGGTAATATTTCAGAATCTTTTTCATCATATAAATTATTTGCTAATATTATTGATTCTTTTAATAATTCATCTAAATCATTTATTGGAATTTTATTATAGTCTTCTTTATATAACCAATCAAGATACTTTATTTTTGTAGCATCATCTGGTCTACCATATATTACTTTGCCTGAATGTAACCAATATCCAAATTCTACATTTGTAGTAAAAGCAGGCATATCAGGTAAACTTCTAGGAATCCAAAACAAAATAACTGTTGCTTCCGTTAATGCTTCTCTTTCCCACATTGCTTGATCAACATAATCCGTCTTAGGTTTCCATGTTGAATATTCTGGAACATATACTACTCCATCAAATCCTAATTCATTTAATTTTTCGCAAGCAGTAGTTCTCCAAGATTTTACATTCCCATCTCTTGGAGTTGGTCCAGCTATAAATATAGATTTTTTATTTTTTATAACTTCTTGATCCGAATAATTAATTACCATTATATCACGATTCCCTTCTTAATAAATCTTACTTAAATATTATTTTAACACTTTTATCTTCATTGATATATATAACATCAATAAGTCGATATAATAAACTATCATTTAATTCTTTATCAGTTATATTTAAACCTTTATTCTCATTGATTATTTGTAGCACTTCATTATATAGTTTCTCTCGTTCTACAGAATGGCTTGTACACTTAGAATATTTTATATAATTCTTACAATAATAGTACTTTTTGTTTTTTCCATTCTTCAAATATACTAGGCTTCCACAATCAGCACACTTTAAATAAGATAATAAAATATCTTCACTATTTCTAGAACCTTTTTTCTTATCCAAAATATTTTGTACTTCTTCAAATTTATCTTTACTTATTATTGGTTCATGATGATTTTCAGTTATTATCCATTCATCTTTATTTACATCAATTAATTTATCTGTTCTATAATTAGGTTTTGTTTTAATATTTTGAATTAATGTTCCTGTATATGTTTCATTTCTTAATATTCTATTTACTATTTCAGCATTCCATTTTTTAGAACGAATTAAATCTTCATTATTTTTATTATCATTACTTAATTTATATAAACTTGGAGTTAAAACATTTTTATTATTTAAATGTTCTGCTATCTCTTTTCTGCTCTTACCTAAAAGTATCATATTAAATATTTTCTTTACAATATAGGACGCTTCTTTATCTATAATAAATTTATGTTTATATTTAGGATTTTTCAAATATCCATAAGGTGCTGTTACTCCAATAAACTCTCCATTCAATTGTTTAATTTTTAAAGTTGACCTAACTTTTTCTGAAATATCTCTAGCATATTGATCGTTCATTAAATTCTTTAACGGAACAGCAATACTATTTACTGACTTTGGATTTTTATAACTATCTATATCATCAATTATTGAAATAAATCTAACGTTATATCCAGGAAGGATATTTTCTATATAATCATCTGATTGTATGTGGTTTCTTCCAAATCTTGATAAGTCTTTTACTATTACTGTATTTACTTGTCCATCCACTATATCTTTAAACATTCTTTTATATTCAGGTCTATCAAATGTAGTACCTGAATATCCATCATCTATATAAAAATCAAATAATTCTAAATCTTCATTTTTTTCAATATATGAAGTAATTATTAACTTTTGATTAGTAACACTATTTGATTCATCTTTTATTTTATCTTCTTTAGATAATCTAATATATCCTGCAACCTTATATTTTTGCATTACTAATCACCTCTTTTAGATACTATTTTATTCCCTCAAGTTGCTTATTTTCTTTATTTTCTAATTTTTTCTTTTCTCTTTCAAGTTCCTTTAAACTCTTTTTAGGTGTCGGCATTTCTTCAGGCATCATTCCACCAATATCTGCAATTGCTTTTCTTACTTTTTTACCAACCTCATAATGTACGTCTTTCGCTTCTTTTTCACCTTGTACATTATCTCTTATTAGTCTTTGCTTAGTTTGATTTATCCTAAATAAATTAGCAACCAACTCATCTTCATTCATATTATCTAAAATATCTTCTCTATATCTTAATTTTTTTCTTTTAAAAATATCATCAGCAGTTTCACCGTTATATAATCCTTTATATCCTGCATTATGAAATTCAGCCATATTTTTAACACCTGCAGCTGAAGCAACTTTTTGAAGTGTGTAATTACCTTGTTTTGTTAATTTTCTTTGATAAAATCTTTTTTCCTCATCTGATAAAGAATCATATTCTTGTTCTGTTATTTCCTGTTTTCTTGTTTG
>OMUM01000211.1 GCA_900314225.1 uncultured bacterium
TTTCAAGTTCTTCTGTATTATCATTAACAAGTTGTTTAATTACATATGGAACAAATACATCTTCATAAATCAATGTAGATCCAGTATTAATTCCATCTTGCCAACTAGTATATTCATCAAACTCTTCTTTTAAAGATGGAAATTTTTCTAATAATAATACATTATATTTTTTTGAATCATAATTCATAATATCAATTCCCTTACAATTATATTTTCTTATCATTTTTTACATTTTATTGCTATTATTAGAGTCTAAATAAGACCTAAAACTATTTAGGTTTTTAATTTATCTCAACCAACTCAATATCGGTAAGAAATTTCTTTAATCCTTCAAAGTCACAAAATCTCTCTAAATAGATTTCTTTTTTTAACTCCATTGGTAAATACTTATAATATTTACTAAAACTATTTTTTTCTATTATTTCTTCTATCTTTTTTTCTATTAATTCATTAAAATTAATTTTACTTAAAAGATTTATATCAAAATCATATCCATAAATAATTTGTCCAAGAGTATAATCACAAATACAATTATTGATATTATTTGCTAGCAAAAACAGATCAATACTTCGTAATTTTTTATCATCAATAAATAATTGGCAACTCTTTTCTTTTCCATCATCAATTATTATTCTCTGATTATTCATAATTGAAACTTTTTTATAAGGTTCTTCATAGCTAATCAAAATACTTCTACCTTGTTCATTTATATAATTTGGAACAATTCTATTATTTAAAAAATTAAACATTTCAGTTCTTACCAATTCACTTCTCTCACCAATACTAGGTTCAAAACGCGGAAGAACATATTTATTAAATGGTTCAACATATATTTTTTTGCTTTCAGGAATAGTAGAAACAACAATCCAACTTCTACCAGAAAGAACTACAATTTGATCCTTTTCCTTATATTCATCAAATAATCCTATCTTTTTAGTATCATATATTACTTCGTATGGTTCATCAGTTTCAAACATAGCATAAAAATTTTTGTTATGAACTATTTTTTCACCTTCATAGCCTAGTATTAATTCACTACTTGAATCAAGTGAAGAAATATATTTCTTGTTGATCATGTCTTTTAATAAAACAATTATCATATGATTATTTATATTTTTAAAGACAGGATTAACATTTAATTCAGGAATTAACTCTTCTACTCTAATACCATTATTTTCAACAATGATAGATAATATTTGTTGGAAAAGATAATCATAATTATTCTTTAAAATAATAGGCTTTTCCACTTTACCTTGTTTCATCAATTCAACAGTTGTGGCAGACAAAAGAAGGGATTCTGGCTCTTCTGTATAAATTTGACTTATTCTATTTTGATTTTTTCTTCTTCCAGTTCTTCCAATACGTTGTTTTAAAGATGAAACTGAAAAAGTACTATCAATTTGAATTACTAAATCAACACTACCAATATCAATACCCAATTCTAATGTACTAGTGGATACAATACAAACACTATCATCTTCTTTGACTAAAGTTTCAATCTCTTCCCTTAAATTTTTGTCAATATATGAATGATGTGCATAGAATTTTTTATAACCCAACTTATCATTTAAATTATAGGTCAATGATTCGACTTTTTCTCTACTATTACAAAAAATTAAAGCTTTATTATTTTCTGTTAATTTTAAAATATCTTCAAGAATGATAGGATTAATAGGAATATCCGACTCCTCATTTTTCTCAAAATGCATAATACTATAATATGTTTTTTTAGAAGAATCAGTTGAACAAACCAAATCAACTTTATTAATGTCGCTACAAATCCATTCTTTAATTAAATCTATACCATCTATTGTAGCTGACAAACCAAATATTCTTGGTGTTTTATTAAAATATTTACTAAGTCTAAAAAGTAAAGATTGTAAATGATATCCTCGATCTTTTCCAACAAAAGAATGAATTTCATCAATTACAATATATTCAACTCCTTTAAAAACTTCTTTTAACCTCTCTGGTCTGTTAATCATAAAAGCTTCAATTGATTCGGGAGTTATTTGTAAAATACCAGAAGGGCTATTCAAAAAGCTTTTCTTTATATTAGAATTCACATCACCATGCCATTTAGTAATTCTAACATTCATTTCTTCTGCTAATTTGTAGATTCGATTAAATTGATCATTAATCAATGCCTTTAATGGTGAAATATATATTACTTTTACTTCATTAATATATGATGGATCTTGCTCAATCAAACTAAGTATTGGAAGAAACACAGCTTCTGTTTTACCA
Source organism: uncultured bacterium (assembly GCA_900314225.1). Classification (GTDB taxonomy): domain Bacteria; phylum Bacillota_I; class Bacilli_A; order RF39; family UBA660; genus UBA3789. Next base: position 2,248 of record OMUM01000211.1, read on the forward strand.
GAAGCGGTTTCAGATTCAACTATTAAATGTTTATTGGAACTTATTACCAACGGAATTGTTTTTTCTTGAATATCGGTAAGGTCATACCAACCAAAATCAGCAATTCTATCTTGCATTTTTTCTGATAACAACTTAATACTACTCATTTTTATATACTCTCAAATCTATCAAAGACACTATCCAATTCGCTCTTTGATGATTCTTCTCCTTTTTTATTACTATTTATTAATTGAGCCATATTTAATTGTGGATTTTTTTGTAATACATTTAATAACCCGAAAAAATCTCTAACAATTTCCCCAACAGTAATCTTATTATTCTCTAAATTATTGAATTGTACTTTAATATAATCGACAATTTCCTCATTGGTTATATTTGATTCATATTTATAATATAGTTCATGTATGTTTACTAATTTTTTTAATAAAATAAAAATCTCTTCATTAGTTAAATTTCTAAGCTTTAAAACTGGTTGACTATAATCATATAATTCATTATCCTCATATTTATTACTAGAAAGTCTTCTCTTCAAAGCACCATAACTAAATAATCCCTTAAACTCATCTTCTAAAAACTGAGGTGTTCCACTAAATGTAATAAACAAATTGTGGATATCTCCTTGAATAGTATCATTAAAAATCCTCAAAATCATTTCGTAATTCTTATCTCGAATAGTCTTAATAGATATTTTATATAAATTGACAACTTCATCAAAATTTATTATAAAACCAGAATATCCGGCTAATACAACGAAACGACAAATAACTTTTAAAAACTCATAATAATTTTGATCATTAATAATAACTGAAACACCTAAATCTCTTTTTGCCAAAGTGACATTTGGATATTCACCAGAAATCCATTTTATGCAATCTCTTTGTCTTCCAACATTTCCATCAATATATGCCTTTAAATAAATAGTTAAAACATCAGAAAAATCTGTACCACCAAAGCAAGTATCCATGTCTTTTATTTCTTTCTTTATATTTAACACTATTTTATTGATATATTCTTCATTTGTTAAATCAAAATCTGGTTCAGAAGAAAACAAAGAAATTTGATTTCCTATCCACATTTCTATAATACTTTCAATAGTATTTGTATTAGATGTTCTAGAAGTCATATTTTTTATTATCTCAACATAAGTTGCTCTACCCATTCCATCGTTATTATATAATCTTCTATAAGGAGAAAAATCAACCTTTGATACAACAAAATTTTTATCATAACCTTTTTGCGTTATTAATGCCTGCATAAATGATTTTCCAGTTCCATATTTACCAATAATAAATTTTGTCATTGAAAGACCATTTTTAACATTTTCTAAATCTTTATCAATTTGTTCAATAACATCTTCTCTTCCAACCATTATGTTTTCAATTCCACTTCTAGGAACCAAACCACTATTTAAGGCTGTGACAATATCATTTAATTGAGCTTCAGTCATTATATGATCTCCTCCGTTTCAATATTAAGTCGCAAAACATCATCTTCAATACTTACAACTTCTTTATTTATACTTGAATAATATTTTTCATTCAATTTAGTAATATATGCATTTAGCATAACACCTTTTTTTATAAAGTATTGCTGAGCCTTTCTCTTTTCAAGCACACTATCTTCAAAGAGTTTGAAAAAATCAATTTCATCTTCAGAAAAATCAATTTTCTTGCTATTTGACTTAACAAAATCAATTTTTTTAGAATTATCACTTACTACATTCATATCAATAGAAAATTCTTTTTTTGGTAATGTATCTTCCTTATTGCTAGGTAATGAATCATCTTTTTTTGTCTTTCTTTTAAAATACATATAGAAAAACTCTTCTGGTAACTCATATTTTCCTTCACTATATTGATTTATTACATAATCATTTTCACTCACATTATCTGGAGGAAAAACTAAATCAAAGCACAATTTTGTTATTTGATTTAAATCATGTTCAAAAACACTATTAGAAAAAAACTTTTTATATTTGAATGTACCTTCTCTTCTCTCTAAAGAACAAGGTACACTATTAAACAAACTTTTCTTTTCGGTAACAACTTTAATTTCAAACCATTTTTTTACAATATCAATTTTATTATCAATATAATATTTTGCAAGAGAACCTGCATACTTTTTTAATCTATTGTTAAATTTTTGATTACCATAAATCAAACTTAATTGTTTATTTGTTAACTCACTTTTATTTTCATTATAATGCTTTCTCCAAATATTAATATTTATTTTATCTAAATCACTCATTGAAGTTAATGAATTAACCAACATATCTTCCTCAACATTATCAATTTCATTATCATTTTTATTGAAAAAATATCCAACTTCACTAAGCATATCATCAATCCACTCAGGTAAATAATTACTCAATTTTGGAAATAGCTCTTTATATGAATTATATAGTTTTTCTAACACACTTACATTAAATGCGGCATTTTGATTGAATGTATAACAAATTAATTCGTAAGAAAAAATAAAAATATAGCTAATATCTGTATCAAGAATATGTCCATTTAGAAATTCTTTTCTCCAGAATAAATACCATTTTAACTGATACTCATTCAAATCTCTAATTTGTGCCCAATAAGAACTAAAAGGATAAAAATCAGCTGATTCAACATATTTATCTTTATATTTATTTGATAATTCAACCATATCATCAACATAATACATTGATCCAGTTGGATTTAATTGTTCATTAATCTGAATAATAATATAATTAGGTGTTTTTAAGTCTTTATATTTGTCTAATATCATTTCTTGTTCATTATAATAATTACCAGACAAAACTCCAATTTTATTATCGTTAATATCAGTATTACGATTATAACCAGAACTAACACGTATTCTAAAGCCTAAATCTTCATTTTCAGAAGTTGAAGAGCTAACATCTGTATTAGAAGTATTGCTTTGTACACTATTAACATGATTATTACTTTTATGCGTAACATTAATATTTCCATATGATAATTCATGATTTTTGTTATCAATAATAAATATCTTAATAATTGCAATAGAAGATATTAAAGAAAGTAAAAACGAAATAAAATCAAAATCTTCTGTTCCAATCTGTCCAAAACTACCAATCAATAAAATGGCAGAAAAAATAATAGCTAAAATTTTACATGTATTTTCAATTTTATCAATTCTAGTTTTATTATAAAATTGTACAGCCATTACAATATCTATTATCCAGCCAAAGAGAAACAAGCCAAAAGTAAAAATATATAAAACTCCTTGTAATGGTTTCTTATCTATAAACTTGTGAATACCCAACCCACCTAAAAAAATAGTTATTAATAACCTAGTTAATGCTGTCATAGAATCACCTACAATATATTAATATTTACATGTATAGTATAACATAAAATTAAGAAAAAAACGTTGTATTTGCAATGCAAAAAGAAAAAAGTGCATTGCTCATTTACAATACACTTTAATAATTACTTGTTTTTACATTTAGGACAATAGCATCTTTCTAATAAATGATCAGCTCTTATTTTCCATACATTATTACAATTTAAACAACCTACTTCAGCATTAGACTTTGAACCATAGTATTTTAAAACTGCAATAGTACCATTAGATTTTTTAAATACTTTTTCGCTAAATCTTTTACCATAATCTATCTTTAATTTTTCTTTTGCCATAATTCTTTTCTCTACTATTGATACTTCTTTTTTTGGAGAACAATTTGGACATATTGGATTATTTAATATAGTTCGATAATTAGATTCCCATTCGTGCTCACATTTTTTACATTTAAGTTTAACCGGATAGAAAGAATTAATATATTCCAAAACTATAATATCTTGATTAACTATTTTTTGTTGAAATAATTTTGTATTTTTTTCAATTCTATCTTTTGATTTCTTTTCTTTATAGTCATCTTCGCTAATAAAATCAACTTTTGTGATAACAAATTCACTATTTTTCCAATCAAAATGTAATACATAAGTTGGCCTACCATTTGACTCATAATATAGTTGAAGTTTTATTTTTTCAAAATCTAAACTATAATTTGTTTTAATTTCTAAAACTGCATTACTATTTGATAAATCGCACTTACTAAAAACATTAGTTTCTTTATCAATTATTAGTTCTTGCGATAATATTGAATCATTATTAAATATTTTAGTTCTAACATATTCAATTAATGGTTCCAATTGAGATTTTAATTGTCTAGTACTTTTATTTACTGATTCAATATATTCTTCATCTCTTTTATAC
>OMUM01000209.1 GCA_900314225.1 uncultured bacterium
CCCCCTGAAGGAGCGACAATTTGTCGCTCTACTTTGTTATATAAGGGTTTTGAATTGAATTATGATTCTAATAAACCACAATTAAACCACATTTCTGAAATTTATTAATTTCGGAGGTGGTTTTTTGGTGGATTATTGAAGGAAAATTTAATTAACACTTGTAATAATATGTCAACAGAGTTTAGATAGAATTAGATATTATATTTAATTAATACTAGCTGTTGATAGCACATCTATTGATACGAGAATTATACTGGCAACCTCGTTTTCAAAGCCATAATACAAGTAAGAAGACAAAGAGAAAGAAGAATATTATTATTATTAAAATTTCAATTTCAAACAACATTATTATTAAAAATTCAATTTAAAAATCAGATGAGAAGAAAGAAATATTAATCTAATAGAAAGTTAAAACTATTAGAACCTATATATAGAATTAAGAAAGTATATGATCAATACAGTCCTTAATTAGTGTAGGTAGTCTATAACATCCTTTTATAAATTTGTATATGTTATTTATTTTTAGCAGAACCTTGCGCACAAGAGGCTGCAAAGTGTGTTAAGGGAACTACTGCCTCAGATGAGGGTGCCTTTGTGGAATGATTTTATTCCTTCTGGATAATTGGCGAAGGAGCACGCTGCTGACGGGGAGCCGATGGCTGTTTATAATTAGTTCATACAATTTGGCATTCCTCTTTAATGCTCTTTGTATGATGATTTACTCTAGTTCTTTATGAACGTGTCCCAAATGGCCTTTAAATTGCTTCACGTTTGATGAATACTGAAGAATAGGATGATTTTATGGATAAAGTTAAGAATAATTGGATTTTAAAGTTCATTTTACCTAATACTGATTTTATAAGAACAATTTATGATGATGGATTAGTTTATGGTAAAGAATATAATGAGAAGATTGGAATTTTGAAGGATAAAGAATTAAATCGAATTAAGAAGTATATTAAATCTGATTTACATATGCTTAAGAAAGAAGAGTTCTTTAGACAAAGACCTTTTGGATCAATTATCAAGATAAATGATACTAGTAAGAAGAATAGATCTTTAAAGATTATAGGATGGAACTGGGAAAAGGAAATTGAGAAGATTCTTAACGAAAGAGAAAGCTATTCTAAGTTGTTTAATTGATAATTGAAATGTATAATTTTATTTTATCTTTCATATAGATTCATATAGATGAAAAGTAGCAAGTTTCTCAATTCTTGCTACTTTTCTTTTTCCTCATGATGTAATTTATTTATGTACTGTATTACTTTAGTTTTATTTTCTTTTGATAATTTATAGTAATTTTCTAATTCATTAATTCTACCAACAATAAAATCAATAGAACAATTTAATGCATCCGCTAAATTGTAAGCATTAACTAAACTGGGAATTTAAACATTTTGTTCATAGGCTTGTATACTGCTTTCTGAAACCCCAACTTTATGTTGAAGTTTAGTTTGATTATAGTCTAATTCTTTTCTTAATTTTTTGATGTTTGACATATTAATTTTTTCTCTTGTTTTATTGTATTTTTCAACGTCATTTCTCATGTTAATCACCTAGTATTATTATGAAATAAAACAAGCATCATAACTCTTACCCACAGTAAGAGTTTCTGTGATATAATGATATTAATAATAAGAGGTGAGTTTATATGAATAAGTTTGATATACAATTTATGGTGGATGAACTTAAGGTTGATGGTACTTTAATTTTTAATGAAAGTGATGTAACAATCAATACTTATAAAACTACATATGTTATTAAATATTGTAATATTCAAGAATACTATTATAAAGATAATGGCTTTATAATAGTAACAGAATCAAAAGAATATGTGATAATAACTAATGATGTTGAGAATATTAAAAATATTTTAGATAATAAATTGAATTCAGAAAAGGAAATTATTATTGATGGTGAGAAAAAGGGAAAACATAAATCTAAAAAGCAGATATTCATTGCTATAGCTATTCTTAGCATCTTTATGATTATAGGAATCACAGCTTTATTGTACTTTTTATTTATAAGCAATAGATTGCCTTATACAGGGACATGGAGAGGAACTAATTCAAAATATGGTTATGAATTGGTTTTAAGAGATGATTATACATGTACATTTACTTTTTTATCTAAAGAATCAAAGTGCAAATATGATGTGGAGAAAGATAATAGTTTAGTTGTTCATTTATTATATGATGAAGGTTATGATACATTGTATTATAAATTTAATGATGATTATAGTGAAATTATTGCAACAGAAGATTTAATATATAAAAAAGTTTCTAAAGATATAAACTATAGTGAAACACATCCTGATAAATTTCAAAAGCATAGTTTGGGGTTAGTGTATGGAAAAAAGTATACTTTATTAGAAACTAAAATTGGTGATAAGCCCTATATTACTTTTTATCTAGATAAAAGTTGTAGTGTGGATTTTTCAATGTTGAATAAAACTGTCGAAAGAACTGATGAAAAAAATTATTA
>OMUM01000207.1 GCA_900314225.1 uncultured bacterium
GTTAAGTATATTGAAACTAGGAGTTGGAAAACAAATTATAGAGGAGAATTATACATTCATTCGGGATTAGCTAAATTAAGTAAAGATGTTAAAGAAAGAAAAAATTTGTCTGAATTATATAATGAAGATGATTTAAAATATGGGTATATTATTTGTAAATGTAATTTAGTTGATTGTATTTATATGACAGATGAATTTATAAAAGAAGAAAAAGAAAAGAATCCAAATAATTTTATTGCTGGAAGATATGAAGTTGGTAGATATGCTTGGGTATTAGATGATATTGAACCAATAAAACCGATTGAAGCAAAAGGAAAATTGGGTATTTGGAATTATAAAAAATAATGGATAATATGATATTTAAAGGAATGTTAACATGATAAAAATCGAAAGTTTAAAAGACTATGCTAATAAAAAAGAACAAGAAGATTTGGGCAATAAAATTTATAACTTAATTAGTTTTGCTGATACTGATTATCCAAATTATAAAGATTGGTTCTTTGAGAAACAACTATTTGAAACTATAAATAGTGAAAATAGGAATATTTTTTTTGTAAGAAATTCCAATAATAAAGATGAAATTATTGCGGTTGCTTGTTTAAAAAACAATAATGAAAAAAAGATATGTACATTATATGTTTTAAATAAATTTAGAGGTCAAGGAATAGGAAATATGCTTATTGAAAAATCAATGGATTGGTTAGGTACAACTAAACCTCTAATAACTTTAACAGATTATAAATATGAAATGTTTAAACCAATTATTGATAAATATAATTGGGAACTAACAGAAGTGGTAAATGACTTATATAAAGTAAATTCAAAAGAATTGTGTTTCAATGGAACTTTAAATAGAAATAAATCTAAATTATTGAAAAAGATATGAAAATTATTTTCATATCTTTTTTATAGCAATTCAATTCTAATTCCTAATACTCCATATTTTTCTTGCATTTCCTTAGAATAAAACTCTTCTAGTACATTAATTAATTCATTTTTAGTTATAGATTTGTCTGCTAAAATAGACATATCAAAATCTTTAAGCATATCTTCAAAAGTCCTATAATTTAATAAACCAATAACTTTAGTATTAAATGATTCATTAGTAGAAGTATTTGTAAATATAATAGTATCTCCTAGATTTATATTTTTTCTTTTTTCATCATTTAGTCTTATTTCAATTCTTTTAGTACCATTAAGCATAAAATTATAGTATTTTGGTTGTAATTTCATGTTATGTTTCATATTTTTACTCCTTTTATTTTATATTATTTACTAAGTCTTTGAATTCTTGACCTCTAATTTCACATTCTTTATATTGATCCCAAGAAGCAGAAGCAGGAGAAAGTAGAACGACATCTCCGTCTTGCATTATTTCAGTGATCTTTTTAAAGCCGTCTTTTAAATGTTCATAAATATAAGTATTGATATTTACTTTTTTTCCAAAGTCTTTTACTCTTTCACGACACTCACCGATTCCAATAATTGCTTTTACATTTTTTATGTATGGGACTAAGTCATTGAAGTCTTGGCCACGTTCTAGGCCACCTAAAATTATAATTATAGGTTCTTTGAAAGAAGCTAAGGCAATTTGAGTACATTTAATATTGGTAGCTTCTGTGTCATTATAAAATTTTACACCATGTTTTGTAGATACATATTCAAGACGATGTTCTACACCTTTGAAATTACTAATAGTTTTTTGGATACTTTCATTTGGAACATTAAATTCTTTAGCAATACTAATTGCTCCCATAATATTTTCTAGATTATGAAGACCTGGAATTTTTATAATAGCAGTTGCCATTACTTCTTCATCATTATAATAGATTTTATTATTTTCTAGGTATGTACCAAAACATTTTTCTTTACTTGAAAAATATTTTTTTTGTGACTTAATATCTTTTAATTTTTTCATAGCATTACTATTATTATAATTAATAATAGCAATATCTTCTTTATTTTGATTCCTAAACATTTTACATTTAGTTTCCATGTATTTATCAAATGATCCATCGAAAAAATCTATGTGAGCAGGACTAAAATTTGTAACTAGGGCAATATGAGGTTTAAATTCTACAAAATTAACACTTTGTTGACAACTAACTTCCATGACAATAATATCATTACTTTTTAGACTATCTAAAATAGAAATTAGAGGATAACCAATATTTCCTGCAAGATGAACTCTATTACCAAAATAATCATGTAATATATTATAAGTTAGGGTAGTAGTGGTTGTTTTTCCATTAGTACCTGTAATACCAACTAAAGTTACATCTTTTGGTAGAAGACGATAAGCAACTTCAACTTCATTTAATACAGGAATATTTAGGCTTTCTGCTTGTTTTACCATTTTATGGTCATTTTTAATACCAGGATTTTTTATAACATAATCAAAACTTTCATCTAATAAATCATCAGGATGATGGCCAAATATTAATTTTACTCCTAAATCTTTTAATTCTTTAATTTTATTTGGATCTTGTTTAGCCTCAGCCCCACCATCATTTAAAATAATTTCATTATCTCTTTTACTAAGATATTTACTTACTTCATAGCCAGATCTTGCCATACCAAGAACTAATATTTTATTATTTTTAAACATATTTATCACCAAACTAATTATATACTAAATATTTGAGAAAAGAATAGATAAATGTTATAATTGACATAAATTATTAAAAAAATGGAGTATTTATGGAGAAATTAGATAGATTAATTAGATATTTATTAGATGAATTAGGAGAAGAATATGAAATACCATCTAGTTTAGAAGAAAAAAGATATTTATATAAAACACTTGTTAATATTAGATTACCTAAACCAATAAGTGAAGATTATTTAAAATTAGAAGATGAGTATTTACAAGATAATTTAAAAGGAAAAGTAATTGATATTAATAATTTTAAGGGAGAAAAGATATTTCTATATAAAGGCGATATTACTAAATTAAATTGTTCAGCAATAGTAAATCCAGGAAATGAAAATGGAATTGGTTGTTTTGAACCAAGTCATAATTGTTTAGATAATGTTATTAATACTAATGCTGGTATGAGACTTAGACTGGCTTGTGATGAAATTATGAAAAAGAAAAATTATCATTTAGAAACTAGTGAATGTATAATAACTAAAGCTTTTAATTTACCTTGTAAATATGTTATTGAAACAGTTGGACCTATTGTTAGGAATACTCTTACTGATAAAGAAAGAATAGATTTAAGAAATTGTTATTTAAATAGTTTAGAACTTGCAAAAAAGAGTAATATTAGAACTATTGCATTTCCATGTATTTCTACAGGTATATTTAATTTTCCTAATGGAGAAGCTGCTAGTATTGCTTATAATACAATAAAAGAATATTTAGATAATAATAAAGATTCTTTTGATAAGATTATTATTTGTACTTATAAAGATATTGATTATAACTATTATAAAAAATTAATTAATAACTAGGATTTGATTGAATGAAAAAAGCAACTAAATTTTTAATAATAATTATGTTAATAGGAACAATTGGTTTATTAATATATAGAATAAGTAATGGTATATATTATAGAATACCTACTGATTTATCATTATTTGTAGTTTTATTGATACCTATTGTCTTAAATAAATATGTTTCTTTATCTAATATAGATAAATTAGTTATTTATATATTTATTTTTATAGCTGATTTTTTAGGGTGTGTAGTTAATCTATTTAAGTATATTTCTTGGTTTGATACTTTTACACATTTTTTATCTGGTATATTTTTCTTTTATGTTGGACTAAGAGTATTATATTTATTTAAAGCTTATAATAAAAATATTTATTTTAATATAGTTTTTGCTTTAGGAGTTGTTTTTTCTTCTGCTTGTATTTGGGAGATATTTGAATTTTTTATGGATAGGTTTTTTAATATGAATTTGCAACATTATAAAGATACTGGAGTATTAGATACGATGGAAGATATTATTGCTTGTAGTTTGGGTGGAGTTTTAGCAACTTTTATTTATAAAAAAGTTAATGACAAATTAAAAAAAATATAATAAAATATATATGTGATTGCCCTATAGCCAAGTGGTAAGGCAGTGCGCTCTGACCGCATTACGCGTTAGTTCGAATCTAACTAGGGCAGCCATTTATATAATTAAAGTGTTTTAGACACTTTTTCTTTTTCTATAATTGCATTTTAGATAAAGGGTATGCTATAATCTAAAGCGTTAAAGAGGTGTATAAAATGAGTGAAGAAGAAAGAAGAGAGCTTGCAGATATTTTGTTTCCTAATTTAAAACATGATATTGCTTATTATGAGGATTTATATCCAGAACGAGACCTACCAGATGGGGCAATGGTTACAAGATATGGTCCTTCTCCTACAGGAAGTGTTCATTTAGGAAATTTATTTAGTGCTTTTTGTGATATGATTTATGCTAGACAGTCAGGTGGAGTTTTCTTTTTAAGAATAGAAGATACTGATCAAAAAAGAATGGTTGAAGGTGGAATTGAGAATATTACTGGCGTTTTAAAAGGATTTAATATTATTCCTAATGAAGGTTATACTTATGGTGGTAATTATGGTCCATATAAACAAAGTGATAGAACGGAAATATATCAAACTTATGTAAAAGATTTAATAGTAAGAGGCCTTGCTTATCCTTGCTTTATGAGCGAAGAAGAACTTGCTAGTATTAAGGAAGAACAAGAAATTAATAAGACTAAGATTGGGGTATATGGAGTATATGCTGTTGATAGAGATTTATCTCTTGCTGAAGTAAAAGAACATCTTAAAAATAATGATTCTTATGTAATTAGATTAAAAAGTCCAGGGGATGCTAATAAACAGATAGAAGTAGTTGATTGTATAAAGGGAAAGATTAAATTCCCAGAATATGATATGGACTCAGTTCTATTAAAAAAAGATGGTACGCCAACATATCACTTAGCTCATGCTATAGATGATCATTTGATGCATACAACTCATGTTATTAGAGGAGATGAGTGGGTATCAAGTATTCCTCTACATTATCAATTATTTCAAATATTAGGATTTAAACCAGTAAAATATGCTCATATTGCACCAATTACTATTAAAGATCCAGAAACTGGAACAATTAGAAAACTATCTAAAAGAAAAGATCCATGGGCTGGAGCAAAATTCTATGAAGAGTCTGGTATTCCAATAGATGCTCTTCACTTATATCTAGCAACTATTGCGAATTCTAACTTTGAAGAGTGGTATCTTAAAAATCAAGATAAATCAATAAGTGATTTTAAATTTAGTTTTGATAAGATGGCTATTGGTGGAACTAGTTTTGATGCCTTAAAATTTAATAATATTTGTAAGACTTATTTTTCACGTAAGAGTGGAGAAGAGGTTTATAATGAAACACTTAATTGGGCTAAAACTTATGATAAAGACTATGCTAAATTATTAAGTGCTAATAAAAGTGATATGATTAAATTCTTAAGTATTGAAAAAGATGGGCCTCGTCCACGTAAAGATATATCTAAATATAGTGATGTTAAAGAAGAGTTTTCTTATGCAATTGATTCAATGTTTGATGCCGAGTTCTATTCTAAGTTTGATGGAGATAAGACATATGATATTGACTTAGTATTAGATTATTTAAATAATTATTTAGATTTAGATGTTAGTAATGAAGAGTGGTTTAATAAAGTACGTGAATTTGCACTTATTAATGGTTATGCTGCTACTCCTAAAGAATATAAGAAGAATCCTGATTCTTATAAAGGTCATGTAGGAGATGTTTGTGAAGCACTTAGAGTTATGATAACAGGTAGACTTAAATCACCTGACTTATATAGTATTATGAAAATACTTGGAAAAGATAAAATATTAAAAAGAGTAGATTTATATAAAAAATTTATTAATAAATAGAAATTTACTAGAAGCTTGGCTTTTAGTTTTTCTTTGTATAGCAACAAATTTCGTCAAATAAAGTAAAGTTTAATTGAAAAAAGATTTCTTCTTAGTTATAATAAGTAATAGTTATTAATAGGAGTGATAAATAATGGCAACTAGTAATTATGATGCAAGTACAATTAAAATTCTTGAGGGCTTGGAAGCAGTTAGAAAAAGACCTGGTATGTATATTGGTTCAACTGATAAGAGAGGACTACATCATTTAGTTTGGGAGATAGTAGATAATTCAATAGATGAAGCTATTAATGGTTATGGAAATCATATTATTGTAACGATTCATAAAGATAAATCTATTTCAGTTGAAGATCATGGTCGTGGAATTCCAACTGGTATGCATGCATCAGGTAAATCTACTCCTGAAGTTGTTTTTACAGTATTACATGCTGGTGGTAAGTTTGAAACAGATGGGTATAAAGTATCAGGTGGTCTACATGGAGTGGGAGCAAGTGTTGTTAATGCTTTATCTAAATGGATGAAGGTGGATATTAAAAGAGATGGAGGAGAGTTTACTATTTCTTTTAAAGATGGAGGACATCTTGATGAGCCTTTAAAAAAGATAGGTACAACAAATAAAACCGGAACTATTATTAGATTTTTACCAGATGATGAGATTTTTACGACAACTAATTTTTCATATACAACTATTTGTGAAAGAATGCAGGAATCTGCTTTCTTATTAAAAGGAATAACAATTGAGGTAATTGATGAAGAAGATGGACTTTCTTCAAAGTTTCATTATGAAAGAGGAATAGAAGAATTTGTTGAATATATTAATCAAGGTAAAAATGTCTTACATAATGTATTTTCATTTGCTGCTTCAAAAGATAGAATTGAAGTAGATATTGCAATGCAATATACTGATACTTATACAGAAAATATAGTATCATTTGTTAATAATGTTAAAACTATAGATGGTGGTACACATGAAGTTGGTTTTAAAACAGCGCTAACTCGGGTATTTAATGATTATGCTAAACAAAATGGTTTAATAAAAGGTAATAACAAAGCTTTTGAGGGAAGTGACGTTCGCGAAGGCTTAACAGCAGTAATTAGCCTAAAAATACCAGAAGATATTTTGCAATTTGAAGGACAAACTAAAGGAAAACTTGGTACTCCACAAGCTAGAACGATAGTTGATCAATTAACTACGGATAATTTAAAAGTTTATTTAGAAGAGAATAAGGTCATTGCTACAGAAATAATTAATAAATCTTTAAAAAGTAAAGAAGCAAGAGAAGCTGCTAAAAAGGCCAGAGAGGCAGCAAGAAACAATACTAAAAGTAAAAATAATAAAGAAAGAATCTTATCTGAGAAACTTGCTAAAGCAACTGGTAGAGATTATATTCACAATGAATTATTCTTAGTAGAGGGTGATTCAGCAGGCGGATCTGCTAAAAGTTATAGAGACCGTGAACATCAAGCAATACTCCCACTTCGTGGTAAGGTATTAAATACAGAAAAAGCATCTGAAAAAGATATTGAAAATAATGCCGAATTAAGACAAATCGAATATGCAATTGGAGCAGGAATTGGTTCTAACTTTGATTATAAGGAATCTAATTATGGAAAAGTAATTATCATGACCGATGCTGATGTAGATGGTTCACATATTCAAATACTTTTAATTACTTTCTTCTATAAATTTATGCGACCATTAATTGAACATGGAATGCTTTATGTAGCAACGCCACCTTTATATTCAATTGAAACAGGTAAGAAAGGTGAGAAAGAATATATTGCGACTAATGAGGACCTTGAAAAACGTAGAAAAGAATTGGGAGATAAACCATATAAATTACAAAGATTTAAAGGACTAGGTGAGATGGATGCTAATGAATTGTATGATACAACTATGTCACCAAAAAATAGAAGATTAATTAGGGTAACTTTGCCAGATGCGGCTATTGCTGAAAAAAGAATTCATGTTTTAATGGGAGATGAAGTAGCTCCTAGAAAAGAATGGATTAATGAAAATGTTGATTTTACATTAGAAGATAATTTTAGAAAGTAGGTAATAATATGCCAAGAAAAAAAGATGATTTTTCAAACAACATTGCAAAAGTTGTAAATGATTTTAGCTTAGATGAAATAATGGAAGATGGCTTTGGAAGATATTCTAAGGAAATCATTCAAGAGCGAGCATTACCTGATGTTCGAGATGGTTTGAAACCAGTTCAAAGAAGAATTTTATTTGCTATGCATAAAGCAGGTTACACTTATAACAAACCTTATCAAAAAAGTGCTAAGGCTGTTGGTTATATTATGGGTAACTTTCATCCACATGGTGATTCATCAATATATGATGCACTAATTCATTTATCTCAACCTTGGAAAATGCGTAAGACATTTGTTGATATTCATGGAAATAATGGTTCAATTGATGGTGATGGGCCAGC
>OMUM01000219.1 GCA_900314225.1 uncultured bacterium
TAAAGCCTTTACTTTTTAAATATTTAACTTGAGGATAAACTGGAGCTATTCCTACACCTCCAGCAACATAGACAATTCTTTTATCTTTATATTCCTCTGGATTTTTACAAATAATATTAGGATTACCTAGTGGGCCTGCTACAGCAAAAACTTTATCTTTTAAGGTAGTTAATTCTATAGTAGATGCTCCTACTACTTGATATATTAAAGAAAGTATGCCTTTTTCTTTATTACAATCATATATAGTAAGGGGAATTCTTTCACTATCACTTTTTCCCATTACAATAACAAATTGGCCAGGCATAGCATTTTTTATAGCTAATGGACATTCTATTTCTAATAAATAAGAATTAGAACTAATTGCTTCATTTTTTAATATCTTATACATAGACTCCTCCTGTTATTAGTATATCATATTTAATTTAAATAAATAAAAACTGCAATTAATTTTTTGCAGATTTACTTAAAATTTACTTATATTCAACTATTTCAGAGATATCTTTTCTTACTTCATGTAATGAATTAGCTGGACAATCTTCGGCTTTATAGCCTAAAGGTATAAGACAAATTGGTTCTAAATTTTCTGGTATGTAAAACTTTTCAATTAATAATTCTTTATCAAAATATTCGATCCAAATATTATCTATTCCTTGATTAGTTGCTTCTAACATCATATGAGTTGCGACGATACAAGCATCCATTTCATAAGTAGAATAGTTGCCCTTTTTAAAAGCTCTATCTTTATCTCCACAAACTATAAGTACTGTTGGTGCATTATAACGACAGGGACTAACTTCATCTATCTGTTCTAGACCTTGTCTACTTTCTACAATATAAATTTTAATAGGTTGAAAATTTTTAGCTGTTGGAGCAAGTCTACCTGCTTCTAATATATTATCTAATTTATTTCTTTCCATTAATTTATCACTAAACTTTCTAGTTGCTGTTCTTTTTCTAATTACTTCATCAAACTCCATAACTCTCTCCTTTAATATAAATAATTTATAAATAAAATATCATTATTAATATAATTTTTATAATTTAAGTATAGATTATCTTTTATTAAATGGCAATTTGTTTCATTAAAAAAGAAGAGTTTTCTATCTTTTTTAATTTTTTAACTTAAATACTACTTAAAGAAGTCTTCTGTTTCATAAAAAAGTATGTTTTTTTGTCTTCCAACTTCAGTTATTTAGCTATATTTTTATTCTTAAAAATATATTTATTTTGAATATAATAACTTATAAAAAATAGTAATATATCTACAAATATTTTAATAATTGTATTATTTAGTTTTATAAATTTACTTATTAAGTATACTAGTAAGCCACTAAGTAGCATTTTAACTATAAAAAGTATAAAGAAGTATAGTGCTTCTTTAGTAGTTTTACCGGTAGATTTAAAAGCCCAGAATTTATTTATTATAAAATTTATTGTAGCAGATGTTATTCGAGAAATTATGGTGGCAAACATGATTATATAAAATTTATTGCTATTATTGGAAATTAAATAGTATAATCCTAAATCTACTACAGCACTTATGTTTGATGATAGTTCGGCTTTAATAAATTTAATTATATTTTCTTTTGTCACTAAAATCACTATCTTTCCATAAGTATTTTTCCATCTATCATAGTCATTTTAACATTTGATCCTTTAATATTATAAACAAGTTCAGAGATAAGATCATTTATTGGAGTGGTAAGAGTTGATGTCATATCAATTAGTATTAAATCAGCTTTTTTACCTACTTCAATAGAGCCAATTTCTTTATCCATTCCAAGAGCTTTAGCTCCATTAATGGTGGCCATTTTTAGAATGTTATATGCTGGCATTAATTTAGGATTTTCATTAATTCCTTTTTGAAGAAGGGAAGCTAGTTTCATTTCTTCAAACATATCTAGGTTGGATCCACTTCCTTGACCATCTGTTCCAAGGCAAACATTTAGTCCTAATTCTTCAATTTTTGTTAAAGGAGCGACTCCACAACCTAATCGTAAGTTACTTACTGGGCAGCTAGCAATACTAATATCAGCATTTATTTTTTTCATTTGGCTCAAGTCTTCATCAGTTAGTTTTACAGAATGGGCAAGTATTACTTTAGAACCTGGAATCAACTCTTCTAATACTTCTACTGGTTTTTGATGATATGATGAAGAAATATCAGATACTTCTTGGGAATTTTCACAAAAGTGAACATGTAAATTTAGATTATTAGATCTTGCTAAAGCAATTACTCTTTTAGAATATTCTTTAGAGGAAGTATAAAAACCGTGCAAACCAAAATTTACAGATACTAAGGGATTATATTTATATTTTTTAATTAAATTAAGCGTAGAATTTATTTTCTTTTCTCCAACTTCTTTTCCATTCATATCCATTAAACAATCTGTTAATTGGATTCTTACACCAGATTCTATAGCAGCTTTTGCAGTCTCTTCTGGAAAAAAATACATATCGTTAACTGTAGTAGTTCCTGTTTCAATCATTTCTTTAAATGAAAGAAGAGAAGCTTCATAAATGTCTTTCTCAGTTAATTTAGCCTCTTTTGGCCAGATTTTTTCCGTTAACCAATCTTGAGTAATATAACCATCTACTGTTTCTCTAAAAATACTCATAGCAACATGACAATGACAATTAATTAGTCCTGGCATAATTACATTTTCATTAGCGTCTATTATTTTATCAATATTTTTTTCTATAATATTTTTATCTATTTTTGATATAATATCGTTTTCTATTAAAATATCTATATTTTTTTCTATTTGTGGTCTTTTTTGCGACATACTAACTAAAGTACAATTCCTTATTAATATTTTCATATTTGCTCCTTACTTTTATAACTTTTTATTAAATTATAGCACATAAAAAGTCAAAATAATTTTTATTTTGACTAAAGTATATATAAAGATAGTGTGAGTGTATGAATTTTATAGTAAATTTTATTTATTGGTTTTTTTATTAATTTTTATTTTATTATCTTATCTATTACCTCCTTTTCATGTATTAAGTTTATTATTTTAATATGAAATTAATATTAAATAAATGTGAAAATTTGGAGAAATTCTTTCCACAATTACTTGTGGATTAATAATTTTATTTACTTGTTTAAAATTAAATAATTATATAAAACCTTCTGATTTTTTCTTTTTTCAATGTGATTGCGAAGTATGAATGGCTCAATATTCTTTAATTCATCAATATTTAATCTAACTTTGAAATTTGTTTTCTTTTTTCATTAACATTTCATGCTTCGAAACAATATTGATATACATTACCCCTTTTTCTTATGCTAATCATTTTATCACTCTACTTATTTTTGATATACATATAAAAATAGAGTATACCTACATGATACACTCTATTCAATCTTTGCTTTATCATCAATTTTATTACTTATTGCTTTTAAAGTTTCTAGATACTCTCTTTCTACCGGACTTATTGTTTTTACTTGGTATTTCTTATATTCATCTTTGGCTTTTTCGATTGCTTTATTATGACTAATTGCACCTGCACCAATAAGTAGCTTTTCTCCAGTACTAGAAAGGATTGTATCCAGTTGCTTAATATAATCATCCATATGCATTGGATTATGTCTAATTGCTTGTATTTCAGCAAAATCAAAATATCCAGATACTAAATTATTTAAAATTTTTAATTCTTCTTCTGTTAAATAATTTTTAGCAATTATAACATCACTCATTACTGGCAAATCACCTTTAAAAGTAGTTAATCCCATAAAAGGTTTATCAGAATTTGCTTTTTCATATATTACTTCAGGTGCTGTATGTCCGTGGGCAGCAAAGTGAAGTTTATTTTGAACAATTTTAAAAAATTCAATTGATTTGCTATCTTTAGGATTATAATCTACAGCAGTTGCATACAAATCAAGGACTTGCCTATATAATACTTTTTCTGATGACCTAATATCCTTAATTCTAGCAAGTAATTCTTTCCAATAATTACCTCCACCATTACCTTTAAGTCTTTCATCGTCCATAGTGAAACCTTTAATCATATATTCTTTTAATCTTTCAGTCGCCCATCTTCTAAAATTAGTAGCAACTTTCGATTTTATTCTATATCCTAAAGATAAAATCATATCTAAATTGTAATATTTAACTTTTCTTTCAACTTTTCGATTTCCTTCTTTTTGAACTGTCAAGAATTCCTTGACAGTTGAATTTATGTCTAATTCTTCTTCATCAAAGATATTTTTAATATGCAAACTTATATTTTGTTTAGTCGTATCATATAAGTCAGCCATCTGTTGTTGTGATAACCATACTGTTTCATCTTCAAGTTTTACATCTATTTTTGTCGTCCCATCATCAGTTTGATAAATTACAATATTATTGTTATTTTCTTCCATTGTTATACCTCCATTTCTATTAGATTTTAAAAGGTGTCAACAAATATAATCATTGTTCACACCTTTATTTTACTACACATTTTTAATATTTTGTGGACAAGTTATAAAACTCGAACTAATCTATCTTTTTAAAAGTTTAAATATTTCCCTTATTTTATA
>OMUM01000206.1 GCA_900314225.1 uncultured bacterium
ACAACGATTTAGATTTTTTTATATAACCTTCTTAAAAATATTCAATAATTTACACATTAAAATATAAATGTTATAATAAATATATAGTTACAGAAGGTTGGGGGAATATGAAAAAGAAAATTCTTTTATACGGAGTTGGTTCATTCAAAAATAAAGGGTGTGAAGCATTAGTAAAATCTACAATTGACCAAATTGATGATAAAACAGAAATAGTTATAGCATCATTTGATTATGAAAATGATAAAAATGCATATAAAGATAGAGTAAAATATTTTGTAAATCATCATAATCGTGATGAAAACAATTTAACATTAGAAGAAAAAGAAGAATTAACTGCAATAAAAAATAGTCCATTTGATTACTATAAATATGAATGCTTTTATGAAAGAGATGTAATAAAAGAAATGATAGATGCCGATTTATGTATTCATATCGGTGGAGATAATTACTGCTATGGAGAAAACAAATGGATATATGCAATCAATAAAAAGGCAAAAGAATTAGGTAAAAAAATAGTTTTGTGGTGTGCATCACTATACGATGAAGTAACTGATTTAGAAATGATAGATGATCTACAAAAATATGATTTAATAATGGTAAGAGAAAAACTAAGTTACGATGCTATAAAAAAATATATTTCTAAAGATAAACTTATGTTAGCCCCTGATTCAGCTTTTTCGCTAAAACCAAAGAAAATAAAATTAAATAATTGGTACAAAAGCAAAAAAGTATTAGGTTTAAATCTAAGCCCATTGACAATAAAAAATGATATGCAAAAACAAGCAGTTATAGATTTAATAAATTATATTTTAGATAAGACAAATTATTCAATTTCATTAATACCTCACGTTGTATTAGATAATTCAAATGACTTAGAAATACTTAAAAATATAAAAGAGTTGTATAAAGAAGAAGATAGAGTATATTTAGAAGAAAAAGAATATAATTGTCAAGAACTTAAATATTTGATTTCAAAATGTGATATTTTTATAGCAGCAAGAACACATGCTTCAATAGCGGCATACTCTACATCAACACCTACACTTGTAATTGGATATAGTGTAAAATCAAGAGGTATAGCTGAATGTATATTTGGAAATTATAAAAATTATGTCATCCCAACAGAAGAATTAACAAGTTATAACCTAATTAAAAAATTTAACTATCTAAATAGAAATAAAAACAAAATTAGAGAAAATTTAAAATCAAAAATAAAAAAATATATTTTAGAATCAAAAAATATATATAAAACTATGGTCAAACAATTAAATTATCTAGAAAATATTAAGATATGTGATCCTGAAAAATGTACTGGTTGTTCACTTTGCAAACAAGTCTGTCCAGTAAATGCTATTAAAATGATAAAAAATACAGAAGGATTCATTTATCCTAAAATAGACTTAAATAAATGTACACATTGTAATTTATGCCGTAGAAATTGTATTGTATTAAATAATTTTCACGAAGAAGTAAAAACAGAATGTCTAGGTTTAAAGGCCAAAGAAAAGTCACAAAGTGAAAATAGCTCATCGGCAGGCGTATTTCAAGCTTTAGCAACTATAATTTTAAAAGAAGGCGGAGTTATTTATGGAGCAAGTTTAGTTAATTTTAATGTGAAACATATAAGAATCACAGAAAAAAAAGATTTAAAGAAAATAACAGGTTCAAAATATGCACAAAGTTCTATTGATAACATATATCAGACGATAAAAGAAGATTTAGATAATAATAGAAAAGTACTATTTGCTGGAACACCATGTCAAGTAGCAGCAATAAAAAAATGCTTTGATAAGAAATCTACTTCACTTTACTTAGTTAGTGTTATATGTCATGGAGTTATGAATAATGATATTGTAAAAAAAAGAAAAAGAGAACTTGAAAAGCAATATTCATCAAAGCTAACTCAAATTAATTTTCGCTCCAAGAAAAATGGATGGTCAAATTCATCAGTTGAATATAACTTACAAAGAATAAACAAAGTATATAAATTTAATGAAGACCCATTAATGAAATTATACTTGGATAATCTTATTTTAAGAAAAAGCTGTTATGAGTGTTCTTTTAAAGGAATATCTAATAATCCTGCTGATATTATTCTTGGCGATTTTTGGGGAATATATAATATAAATAAAGATTTTTTTACTAATAATGGTGTATCAGCAGTAATAATAAGAACTAGCAAAGGTAAAGATTTAATTAACAAAGTAAAAAAACACTTTGATATATTACAAACTACATTATCAGATATTTCTAAATATAATGAATCTTTAATTAAATCAGCAGAGATGCCACTAGAAAGAAACACAATCTTTAATGAAATTAATAACAATGAATTAGATATTTTAAGTAAAGGCTTTGATAATAATAAAAAAGTAACAAATGATCAAATAATAAACTTATCAAATGAATTAAATACCATAAATAATGAATTAACCTATACAAAGAACGAATTAAACAATATAAAAAATAGTAAAAGATTTAAAACAATTGATAGAATATGTAACATAAAAAATAAAATAATAAAATTTAGGAGTTAATATGAAGAATGTACTAATATGTTTAGAACAATTAAATATTGGTGGTATAGAAACATTTACAATCACCCAAGTAAAAGCACTATCTAGGAAAAAAATAAATTGCTATATTTTGGCAAAAGATGGTTTATTAAAAGAAAAAATATCTAACAATAAATATATTCATTTTTTAGAATTTGATTTCAAACTAGAAAATAATATAAACTTCAATAAGGTAAAAGAAATTGAAAACATAATAATAAGCAAAAAAATAGATAGCATTATTATTCATCAATTTCCATGTATACCATATTTATTACCTGTAATTTTTAAACTTAAAATACCTTATTTTGCATATTTACATAGTGTTGTACCTAAAACATGCGAATGGTTCATGAAAACATATGATATATATAATGTATTATTTCCTCTTTATTTTAAAAATGCTTCTAAAATAATAGCAATTACAAAAAGTGTTCAAGAAGAAAATTCACATTTATTTAATATTCCAAAAGAAAAATATATAGTTTTAAATAATAGTTTAGATTTTACTGAGTATAAGAAAAAGGAAAAAATTATATTGAAATATCCATTTACAAACTTTTTGTTAATTAGTAGATTATCAAAAGAAAAGGAAGTTTCAATAAATACAGCAATAAATTTCTTTAAGAGTTATAAAGAAAAATATAATTCATTAGCCAAATTAATTATTGCAGGCGATGGTGATATATATAATAAACTTGAAAATCAATATAGCAATGATTCAATAATTTTTATTGGTGCGGTAAAAGATGTAGCTGAAGTTATGAATGAAGCAGATGTAGTATTAGGTGTAGATAGATGTATATTAGAATCAATCGCATCACAAAAGCCTTCTATAATATGTAGTTATAATGGAAAGTTGATTCTTGTTACTCCTAAAAATATAAAGGATGCCACAAAAGAGAATTTTACAGGAAATAATATTGAGGAAAATATAAATGAATTGTTTTCAACAAGTGAAAAAAAATTAAAAGAAATTATTAATGACAATTATAATTTCATTGTAAAAAATTTAAATATAGATGATCATATTTTAACTACAATAGAACCATTTAAATTAGAAGATGATTTATACTCAGTTTTTAATAATTTAAACTATTATTCAGATAAAATAAAAAAGTTAGAAGAAGAAAACAAAAAACTATATTTGAGAAATCAAGATTGTTACAAAAAGATTAATGAATTAGAAAAGAAAATTAATGGTCAAAATAAGCATTTAAGTATTATATATCGATTAGTTAGAAAAATAAAAAATAGAGGAGGCAAGTCAAATGGATTATAATAAAAAACCTGGACAAAAAAAAGAATTAATTGGAGAACTAGTAAAAAAAGAAAAACCAACAATAAGTATTATCACTCCATTTTATAATGGTGGAAAAACATTAATGGAAACAGCTAATGCAGTTTTTTCTCAAACATATCCTTATTTTGAATGGATAATTGTTGATGATGGTTCAAAAGATGAAGAATCATTAAAAACTTTAAAAAAACTAGAAAAAATGGATGACAGAATTAAAGTGTATCATAAAGAAAATGGTGGGCCATCTCAAGCAAGAGATTATGGAATTGAAAAAAGTGATAAAGATACAAAATATATATTTTTCTTAGATTGTGATGATTTACCGGATCACACTATGCTAGAATGTCTTTATTGGACACTTGAAACTCATAAAGATGCATCATTTGCATATACCACTATGGTTAATTTTGGTGATAGAGAATTTATTTGGGAAAAATATTTAAATGTAGAGCAAGAATGCAGTGAAAATCTAATATGTATTTCAAGTCTTGTTAGAAAAAAAGATTTACTAGAAGTAGGATGCTTTGAAATTAAAGAAAAATCAATGTATGAAGATTGGAATCTTTGGCTAAAATTGTTGGCAAAGGGTAAAAAACCTGTAAGAGTTGATGCCCCTCTTTTTTGGTATAGAGTAAGCAACACAGGAGAATTTTCAAGAGCAAATAAAAATAAAGAAAAAGCAATGTACTATGTCAACAAAACAGCAAACACAATAGAAAAAGATGTAGATATTATTCAATTTCCACGAATTGGAAATAAATTTGATATAGTAAAAAATCACGATAATATGATTCTACCAGAATATAAAAAGAGTAACAAAACAAAGATACTTTATATACTACCTTGGATGGTTGTAGGAGGAGCAGATTTATTTAATCTTGAACTTTTAAAAAGAATAGATAGAAAAAAGTATTCTTCAATCGTTATAACAACATTACCATCTGATAATCCATTAAGACAACAATTTGAAGAATATTCAGATGAAGTTTATGATATGTCTACATTTCTAGAAAGATCAGACTATATTAATTTTGCTGATTACATTATTTCATCTAGAAAAATTGATACAGTTGTTGTAAGTAATTCAAGATATGGTTATTATATGATTCCGTATTTAAAAGGAAAATATCCAACGGTGCCATTTATTGATTATATTCATTCAATTGATTTAAAAGACCCAAGGGAAGGTTTTGGAAGATGCTCATTTGATGTAGATAAATATCTTACAAAAACATATTGTTGCAATAATTTTACTAAAAATCAATTAAAGGAAAGATATGGCAAAAATAATGTTGAAACTCTATATATTGGTACTGATTCAGATAAATTTGATCCTAAAAAATTTAATAAAAACGAGTTAAAAGAAAAATATGATATTCCAAAAGATAAAAAAATAATATCCTTTGTAGCAAGATTATCTGAAGAAAAAAGACCTGAAATGTTTGTTGAAATATGTAAAAGATTATATAAAAAGAGAAAGGATTTATACTTCGTAATAGCTGGTGATGGTTATCTAATGCCAAATGTAAAAAGAATTATTGATGATAATTTTAAATTACTAGGTATGATTAAAGAAACTGCAGAAGTATATGCAATAAGTGATCTAACAGTAAATTGTTCGACATTAGAGGGCTTAGCTCTAACTTCATATGAATCTCTTTCAATGAACGTCCCTGTAGTTTCAACAGATGTTGGAGGGCAAACTGAATTAATTGATGATAGTGTAGGTGCAATAGTTCATTGTAATATAAATCCAACAAAGGAAATATATGAAAAAGAAATTAATGAATATGTTGATTCAATAATTAAAATATTAGACAAATTGCCTAGTATAAGCAAAAACTGTCGAAAAAAGATTTTAGATAATTTTACTCTAAATTTAATGATAAAGAAGTATGAAAAAATAATAGATAAAAGTATTGTACAAGAAAAAAATACTAAAAAAACTGATAATACATATATTGATTATAATCTTGCAATTGAAGCCCTACACAAACAATATTACTTTTATTGCAAAAATTATATAGAATCTCATTATAATTTAAAATATAATTATGACGAAACAGTAAAAAATATAGTAGAAGAAAATCCAAAAAAATATCTTTTAAAGCAAAAAATAAATAGGTTTTTAATAAAACATAATATTAAAAATGAGGGAAACATAATTTTAGATTGGTTACGTTCGATAAAAAGGCTATTAAAAGAAATCGTTATTAATATAAAATTTTTCATACTCTCAATAATCTCCGCACTAAAAATAATTTTAAAATTAATTTTTTAGTAATTAGAATATTGATATAAAAAAATACTTTGTTATAATATGAGAGGAGGTTATGCTAATGAAATGTAAATACTTTTTTCTAATTATGTTACTTGCTATTTGTCTAAGTTTTAACAAAGTTTATGCTAAAGAAGGATGGAGCATAGAAAATGGACAAACATATTATTATGAGAATAATATAAAAGTAACTGGATTTCAAACAATCAATGG
>OMUM01000203.1 GCA_900314225.1 uncultured bacterium
TTCCATATCATTATAACACACTTTTACACTTTTTTATCGGTAATTAAATATATCGCAATATTACTATTTTACGATTTATTGCAAAAATAATCTACTTAAAAAATTAATAACTGATTTCATAGAAGAAAAAAGATGACTATGAAAAAATTATTCATTGTCATCTTTAATCTTTTTAATTTATCATTTAGAATACTTTGTATATTTTGAAGCGTAGGTTGATGTTTCATTACATATGATTTCATCATTATTTGCTAATTCACATATTCCTACTAATAAATTACTTTCATCTTTAAAAGTTATATTTTTATCATCTATGGTATATGTCCCTTTTTTCGTTTGATTATTTTCTAAAGTTAATGTATACTTTCCATTTCCATCACACTCAAGTATATAATCTTCTTTTCCACCATTGGTATTACCATTTTTGTCGATTTGATATATTTTTTGATTATCAGTAGTAGCAATCCACTTTCCATTTAAACTATCTGTTGTTTGACTGCAACCTGTCATTGCCAAAACCATAAATACAAAAATTAGCATTATTTCTTTTTTCATTTTTAACCTTGCTTCACTTCTCTTTAATTATTATATAACATATAGACACTGTTTTCACATTTATTTGTTCGGAATATTACTATATCCTGATTACTAACCATAATATTTTATTGCATAAAAAATACATACAAAATGTGTTTAAAAAATAAGTGTCGGCATGTTACAAGCCAGTACCCTAATTCCTCTCAAAAATGAGTATATTTTACCCTATTTTTTATTATTTTTCTTCCTTTTTTATTAAAACATGCAAGATCTCAATTCTTAAAATCTCCCATTTTATAAGGGTTTAAGTGATAGTCGCCATAAATACAGGACAGGCAGTTAATATTAGTTTTATTTTCATACATAAAAACCACTTCCTTCTTTTTTACATTCTTATATTTATATCAGCAGCCTGAGTTTTAACCCAGTTTTCAATAACAGCTAATAGTTTTTCAATATTTTTTGATAATTCACCACAATTGCCAATTCTATTTAATATAACCAATTCATCTTCTAATGTTGATTCATAACCTATTAAATTTAAGATTAAAAAATCTTCTTTTATATCTTTTATCTTATATACTTTCAAACTCATTTCACTAACAAATATTTGTGATGATTCAAATATTTCTTTTGGCATCCAAGGAGAGTTTATAAATTTTGTGAGCTCATTATAAAACCCAACATATGTTCCAAAATCAATATATATTGTATTGTTAGACTTTTTAATACTTTTAATGTTAGATTTATCGAAATACACGATTTCAAATCATTTTTTTGTTGCTTTACCATCATAAGTATATTCTTGTATCAATAATGTTAAACTTTTCAAAAACTGAATATACTTGATAACTAAATCAATAGTTTGATTATTTAATTTAGTCCCTGCTTGATATCTATCAAACAAAGTTATTGCTAAAAACAATGTAATAAACGCAAATAATGTCTGAGATATTGTCATTATAGTAATTAAGTTATTGCCTTCAATAAATAATGGGGTACATATAATTAAACTCATTCCTACAAACAATACAACAAGATGTTTTATTTTCATTTGGATCAGCTCCTTTATATTTTTATTTTTTTAAATATTTCTATATTGCCTTTATAACTCATTGGTGATATAGGACTTGGATGATAAATTGGAATTACTTTATATCCATTTACATCAAATACTTTACCCACTATATCACTAAACTTTTTATATTTAATATCTAAAATAGATTTAGTTGCTGCATCACCTAAAGATAATACTACTTTTGGTTTTATTATTTCAAGTTGTTTAAATAAATATTGTTTACAATTTTCACTACATTTGTTTAAATACTTTCTGTCTTTTGGATAACACTTAACTGCTTCTAAAAAATATGTATCTTCTATTTTTAAATTAATCTCATCTAATAATTTTTGTAATACAACACCTGAAGGTAATAATTTATGATTTACATCATACCATGCAATACCACTTTTTCTCCAACCATTATTTGCAGGAGCTTCGCCAAGTATTACGATATCATTTCTTTTACCAATTGATACTGTCTTACTATTCGGAAACTTTTCAATCATACCACTGCATAAATTACATCTATAAATTTCAATATCAATATCTGATAATTGCACTATTATCACCTCTTTTTTGCCTGGTCTTGACTACCCGTTCTCACCATATCAATTCCTAAGCAATTTTTACTAAAAATCACTCTATTTTTACTAATTTTCATCATTTTTCTATATATTTTAGCATAAATATGTAAGATGTATTTTTGCGTTTTCCCTTATTTTATAAGGTTTTATGAGTATTCTTAATTAAATCGTAATCAACCAATTGATAACACTTTTTCCAAACCCCTTAGTACTTTCAGTCATAGAAATCACTTCCTAACGACTAGATTATAACATAAAAGAGTAGATTCCTCTACTCTAATAATCATTAAACTAATTTATTCGTGAATTTTTATTTGAAAGTCCGTTTTATTAAAATAACGGAATTAAGTCTGATT
>OMUM01000202.1 GCA_900314225.1 uncultured bacterium
CTTATGAAAGAGACAGATACTAAATTAGGTACTAAAGTTGAAATGAAAAATATTAATGCTTTTACTAATGTACGAGCAGCTATAGAATATGAAATAAAAAGACAAAGTGAATTATTAAATAAAGGTGAAAAAGTAATCCAAGAAACCAGAAGAATTGCCGAAGACGGCAAGACCTATCCAATGCGTAAAAAAGTAGATGCTATTGACTATAAGTATTTCATTGAACCAAATATTCCTTCAACTTCTGTTACTGATGATATGTTATATGAATTAAAAAGTATATTACCAGAATTAAAATTAGATAGATATTTTAAATATACAGAAAAATATAATATTTCAGATTATGATGCCAAAATACTTTCTAAAAATAGAGAAGTAGCTGACTACTTCGAAAAAGTAATAGAAAATAGTGATATAGAATTAAGTGTTAATTTTGTAACCACAACCATTCTCTCAATAATTAATAAATTAAATATTAAAGCTAATGAATTATTTATTACACCTCATATGTTAACAGGAGTTATTAATTATGTAAAAAGTGGTAAGATGAGTATCGATGCTGCCAACAAGTTAATTTATAAAGCCTTAGATGAAAAAATTGATCCAAATGAATTAATTAAGAAAGAAAGTCTAGTTCAAATTAATGATAAAGAAAAACTTCTTGAATTAATTAATGCTTGTATGCAAGATAATTCAGAAATAGTAAGACAATATGTAGAAGATGATAATAAGGGAGCTATTAACTTCTTTATTGGTCAAGTTATGAAAAGAAGTAATCGTCAAGCTAATCCAAATATTAGTCGTGAATTAATTATAAAAGAGTTAGAGAGGAGAAAGAATAATGGATAAAAGATATAGAACAAATTATTGTGGACAATTAAGTGAAAAAGAGATAGGCAAGGAAGTACGAATTGCCGGATTTGTCGAAAATATAAGAGATCATGGTGGTGTAATATTCGTTGATATTAGAGATAATACAGGAGTTATTCAAGTGGTTTCTAATGATGATAGTATCTTTGATGGTATAACAAGAGAATCTAGTATTACCATCCTTGGTACAATTAGAAAAAGAGGCGAGGATGACTACAATGACCATATTTCAACAGGTACTATTGAATTACTTGTAAAAGATTTAGAAGTCTTAGGTAAAGCTAACAATGTTCTTCCATTCGAAGTTATGACATCTCATGAAGTAGGAGAAGATGTAAGACTTAAATATAGATATCTAGATTTAAGAAATCCTAAAGTTAAAAATAATATCATTTTTAGGAGTCAAGTAATTGATTTTTTAAGAAGTTTAATGAAAAAAGAAGGCTTTTTAGAAATTCAAACTCCAATTCTTACTGCTTCATCTCCAGAAGGAGCAAGGGACTTTATTGTACCAAGTCGTAAATTTCATGGTAAATTTTATGCTCTTCCTCAAGCACCACAACAATTTAAACAATTATTAATGTGTGGAGGTTTTGATAAGTACTTCCAAATAGCCCCATGTTTTAGAGATGAAGATGCTAGAAATGATAGAGTTTATGGAGAATTTTATCAATTAGACTTTGAAATGAGTTTTGCCGGAGAAGAAGAAGTCTTAAAAGTAGGAGAAAAGATCTTTTCAGAAACATTTAAAAAATTTGGTAATGGTAAAAAGATAAGTTCTACTCCATTTGAAAGAATTAGTTATCGTGACTCAATGGAACGCTTTGGAACAGATAAACCCGATCTTCGCAATCCTTTAGAATTAGTTGACTTAACTGATGTATTTGAAGAAACAACATTCCGCCCCTTTAGAGGAGTAACAGTAAAAGGAATAGTTGTTCCTGATATTGCTAATAAATCAAACTCTTGGTTTAATGACTTAGGAGAATTTGCTAAAAGTATAGGTATGAGTGCAGGAATTGGTTATTTTAAAGTAAATGATGATATGTCATTTGTTGGTCCAATAGATAAATTTTTATCCGATGAAGAACGCGAAGATTTAATTACGGTTGCTAAATTAAAACCAGGTTGTGTAATCTTCTTTATAGCTGACAGAAATAATGCTTATAAATATGCTGGAGAAATTAGAGAAGAGTTAGGTAGAAGACTTAATTTAATTGATAATAATGAATTCAAGTTCTGTATCATAAATGATTTTCCAATGTATGAATGGAGTGAAGAAGAAGATAGATATATATTCATGCATAACCCATTTAGTATGCCTCAAGGTGGAATGGATGCTCTAAACAATAAGAAGCCAGAAGATGTTTTAGCCTACCAATTTGACTTTGTATGTAATGGTGTTGAAATGGCCAGTGGTGCTGTTAGAAACCACGATTTAGATATCATGAAAAAGGCTTTTGAAATTGCTGGTTACACCGAACAAGACTTAGTAACAAGATTTAAAGCCTTAGCTGAAGCTTTTAAATATGGTGCTCCACCTCACGCCGGAATGGCTCCTGGAATTGATAGAATGTTAATGCTTTTACTTGATACTCCATCAATTCGTGAAACTATTGCTTTTCCACTTACAGCAGGAGGTGCTGATATGTTAATGAATGCACCAAGTGAAGTTAGTGAATTACAATTAAGAGAAGCTCATATAAAAGTAAGATAAAGGAGTAAGCTGTTTTGTTACTTCTTTTTTTGTGTAAAATTATGTAAAATTAATATTTAAGTTGCAATTACATCCAAAAATATAGTATATTTATGTTAGAATAATAGGCTAGTTGAGGTGATAATATGACATTTTTTAATTCATTTTGTTCATATATAAGTAAAATAACAACCATAGATGTTGGAATTATAAAAGTTGTATTACTTACTATTATTATTTGGGC
>OMUM01000204.1 GCA_900314225.1 uncultured bacterium
CTCCTTTGTCGATAAAATTGATAAAAAAGCTTCTTGAGGTACTTCAACATTACCAATTTGTTTCATTCGCTTTTTACCTTCTTTTTGCTTTTCCAATAACTTTTTCTTTCTAGTAACATCTCCACCATAACACTTTGCTAAAACATTTTTTCTTAATGCTTTAATATCTGATCTAGCAATTACATGTCCACCAATACTTGCCTGAATAGGTACTTCAAATAATTGTCTTGGTATAATTTCTTTTAATTTCTCAACAATAATTTTCCCCCTTTGATATGCAAAATCTTTATGAACTATTACACTCAAAGCATCAACTATTTCACCATTTAACAAAATATCCATTTTAACTAAACTACTTTCTCTATAGCCAATAACTTCGTAATCAAAAGAAGCATAACCTTTAGTATAACTTTTTAATTTATCAAAGAAATCATAAACAATCTCAGATAAAGGTAATTCATAAGAAATTGTCACTCTATCTTCATCTAAATAATCAATATTCTTAAAACTTCCACGTTTATCTTGACACAATTTCATAATATCTCCAATATATTCTTTTGGAGTAAAAATACTTGCTTTAACAAAAGGTTCCAAAGTATGTTTGATAGCTTCTTTCTTAGGCATCTTAGTTGGACTATCAATAAATAATTTAGAATTATCATTTAATATTACTTCATAAACAACAGATGGTGAAGTAGCAATCAAATTGATTCCATACTCACGTTCAATTCTCTCTTCTACAATATCCATATGGAGTAAACCTAAGAATCCACATCTAAAACCAAATCCCAAGGCTTTTGAAGTTTCAGGCTCATATGTTAAAGCAGCATCATTTAATTTAAGCTTTCCAAGAGCTTCTCTCAAATCTTCAAATTTATTTGAATCAATTGGAAAAAGTCCTGAATACACAGTTGGATTCATTGGTTTATAACCAGGTAATCTATCATTAGCTGGAGAGTCAGCAAGAGTAATAGTATCTCCCACATGGACATCACTTATACTTTTAATTGAAGCACAAACATGTCCAACTTCTCCCGCAACTAATTCATCTATTTCCTTTTCTTTAGGAGTACTTACATATAATGAAACAACATCATACTCTGCATTAGTTTCCATCATTTTAATAATATCTCCCACTTTTAACTTTCCATCTACTACTCTTATACTTGTAATTACTCCCCGATAAGAATCAAATAAACTATCAAATATAAGAGCTTTTAGTGGTTTATTAATATCTCCCCTAGGTGATGGAATTACATCAATTATCTTATCAACTAACTTATCTATTCCTACTCCTGTTTTAGCACTAGTTAAAACAACTTCATCCCTTGAAAATCCAATATTTTCAAGTTCAGTAATTACTTTATCAGGATTAGCACTAGGTAAATCTATTTTATTAATAACAGGAATAATAGTTAAATTATTATCAAGAGCTAAATATAAATTTGCTAATGTTTGAGCCTCAACACCTTGAGTCGCATCAACAACTAAAATTGCTCCTTCACAGGCTGCAAGAGAACGAGATACTTCATATGAAAAATCAACATGACCAGGTGTATCAATTAAATTAAATAAATATTCTTCTCCATCTTTTTTATATGAAATACTAACAGCATTTAATTTAATAGTAATACCTCGCTCTCTTTCTAAATCCATAGAATCAAGCATCTGATCTTTTAACTCTCTTTTATCAATTGCTCCAGTATACTCAAGTATCCTATCAGCTAAAGTACTTTTTCCATGATCAATATGAGCTATTATACAAAAATTTCTAATATTTTCTTGATTCATACAATTTTCCTTTCAAATAACTATATTATAGCAAAATTTTACCATAATAAAAAGAGCAAAAGCTTGCTCTAAACAGAAGAATTTTCAATCGAACTACTATCAAAATAATAAGTATTATTATACGTAGAAAACTTATAAGTAATAGTAGATGCTCTACTTAAATAATCATCAATAGAAATATTACTATTATTAACACTTTCTATTAACATATTATGTTGATAATCTTTATATATATTAGTTTTATTATTCTCAGTAGCAACATAAATAATTTTTTCTTTGATTTCTAGCGTTCCATCACTAAATGATTTAGCACTAGATAATTTAGTATAATAATTAATATCTTTAGAATTACTTCCATCGCGATAATTAATAAATATAGTATTAAAGCTATTACTTGCAGAATCATAGTTCATTATTCCATAATTATTACCATTAATTGTAAAATTAAAGAAATATTTGATTTCACTAGTAGTAGAATAACTAACATTAGGTCCAAAATATCTAATCATATATTCTTTTATTTTACTATTAGATATACTATATATCTTATTATTATTAGCATCAACTTCCCCAGTATTAGTAAAATCATCATAACTAGCAAACATTAGAGCATAATAAAATTTTTCATAATTAGTAAAAGAATTAAGAAAAACATTTTGTTCTTTTATAAATTTATCTCCTCTAGTATTATTAACTCCATAAGTAACATATGAATATAATATTTCTACATTTTCATCATTTAAGTTTAATGTCTTAGAAACTATCTCAGTCTTTGTATCCTTTTTCTTAGGATTAAAAATAGAATTACTTACAAAGAAGACAACTAAACCTATAGTAATAGACACTATAATAACAATTAGTATTGGAATAAATTTATTTTCTCTTCTTAATTTAGACTCTCCAGGATTTTCTTCAATATCTTCCCCAATTTTAATTTCATCATCTTTCATAAAACATCTACCTTTATACAATTTTATCATAGCAAAAGAAAAAATAGAAGAATTATTAATCTTCTATTTCAAACTTATTATCTCTTGCACTTTTACTCAACATTTTAACTACACTATAATTTGAAATATCTAACTCTTTAACCAAACTATTTAATTTATCAAAACTCATATTCCTAATTAAATCAAGTCTATTATTAATTACTCTATTATATCTTGAAATTTCACTAAATAAATTATACATAGTTGCATCAATATCATCTATCATCTTCACTTCATTAGCAATCCAAACTTTCTTTATTCTGTTAAATGCTTTTTCGGTTAAAGTTAAATTATTAAGCTCATATTTTATTTCTTTTAGTAACTTATCAGGATCATTAGTAGTAGCTAGTATATAAAATACTCTATAATTATGTATATTTTCTCCATCTAAATATATATTATTTATTAATTTTTCTTTTCTAACTCTTTCTCTAAATTCTGAAGATGAACCAAATAAAATATTAGTTATCATATTTAAATATAGTCCTAATTCTTCGTCTTTTAATGATAAATTCATAACTGGTACTTTTAAACCGAATGCTAACTTAGGTACTTCAATATCTTCTTTTAATACCAATTTTTTTCTATTAACCGCTTTAGGTTCATTAACTTCTTTAACTTTAGAGATATTTGACTTTTCTTTAGTACTTAATTCTTCTTTAATTACTTCAAGAGCTTCTTCTTTATTAAAATTACCAACAATTATAATAAACATATTATTTGGTTTATAAAAACTATTATAACAATCATATAAATCTTCTTTAGTAATTTTATTTATTTCATCAACTGTTCCAGCAATATCTATTCTTCTAGGACTATTTTTATATAAACATTCTCTTAATTTCATTTCCAACTTATAATCTGGATCATCAGCATACATTTTTATCTCTTCAGCAATTATTCCTTTTTCTTTTTCTACATTTTTATCTGTATAATAGGGACTATTTACAAATTTAATTAAATATCTAAGATTTTCTTTAAAATTTTTATTTCCCATACAAATATATTGTGTATAATCATATGAAGTAGAAGCATTTGAATCAGTCCCAGTTTTAGAAAAAAAAGTAAATGGATCTTCTCCTGAAGCTTGTTCAAACATCTTATGTTCCAAAAAATGAGCTACTCCTAAAGGAGGAGTATGAATATTTCCTTCATTATCAACAAATGAAGTAATATCACTGCCAAAATGAGTTGCATAACTAATAAAATAATTTTTCTTATTGGAATATGGTAATAAATAGATATCTAAATCATTAGCTAATCTTTCCGTATAAAGAGAAAGATCTAATCCTTCTAAATCAACTTTCTTCATCTAATTTCCTCCCTCCAAAAAGAATATTGTGTCAATATTTATTTTCTTACAAACTCTTATAATATCTTTTTTTGTTACTTTAGAAATCTCTTCTTTTCTTTTTTCTAATGGCTCCATTCCAAGTATTTCTTCGGATAATATTTCGTTTATTATTCTAGTAGGTGACTCATATAAACTCTCTGTCGAACTATTATAAAATTCTTTTGCTATAGCAATGTCAGAATCAGTAAAATTACCCCTCCTCATATCATTAAGTATCTTAATAATCAAATCAACTGACTCATCATAATTCTTTTTATCAATACCAGCATAAATAGTCATTAAATTATCTAATCTACTATAAGATGACCTTATTGTATAACATAAAGAATTATTCTCTCTAATCTCTTTAAATAATTTAGAATCAGCAGTTCCTCCTAAAATAATATTAAAAATAACCATAGCATAATTCTTATCAAAGTAACTTAATTCTTTTAAAGGCAAAGCCATAACTAACTTAGATTGAGAATTATTAGTACTTTCCTTAATAACCTGATATTTCTTTCTTAAACTATGAATTCCTAATTCATAAGAAGCTTTATATTTCTTTACTTTTCTAAATTTAAAATTATCTTTAATTATAGGCATTAATTCTTTAATAGAAATATCTCCAATTACAAATATATCAACATAATCATCTTCAAGCATATTTTCATAATAATTATATAAGTTTTGAACATCAATCTTTTCTAAATCATCTAAATAGCCAATCATTCTATAAGAAATAGGACTATTTTTATCAAATTCTTCATTCATACGAATTAATGCATAATTACCACTATTTTCTTTAATAGAATTTAAAGCCATTTTAGCATTATTTTTTACTAATTCTAACTTTTCTTCCCTAAATTTTCTATCATAACAATCAGGATTAAATATAATTTCATGTAAAAACTTAACTGATTCAGAAAAATTATTTTTCTCCGTATATTTATCATTTAAAGTTTGTAAAATAAAACTAGTAGTAATATAATTACCTATTCTATTATTTGTTGAATATACATCTGCTGCATATAAGTCTTCTGATTTAATATTCAATTCTCTACGAGAAGAATACTCTTTTGTTGACTGCAACAAAATATCTGATAAAATATTTCTCTTTGTAATATTTTCTTTAACAATTGGTGTATGAAACATTACTTTCATAGTTATTGTTTTAAATAAATCAGTTTTTATTAAATGAAGTTTAAATGAACCTAAATCCTTATTAATTACTTGCATATTTTCACCTCACTAATATTATTATGTTCAATTTTTAACTAATTATAGATTCTAAAGCTAAACGGATCATAGTATTTAGAGAATTTTCTCTATCCTCACTTGAAAGAGATTTTTTATCATATAAAGAATCAACTACAGTCATTAAGCAAGTAGCTTTTTTACCTAATTTATTTGCAATGTAAAATAAGCCAAAAGCCTCCATTTCAACTGCTAAAAATCCCATATTAGGAAAATGATCTCTAAATTTTTCCTCATCATCACAATATAAATCAAATACATCAGATGTTATTGTTTTACCAAATTTCAAATCAAGATTCATTTCTTTAGCTTTATTCATTATCTTTCTATTTAATTCATCAGAAGACTGTATAAAATCAAGATCAACACCATCTAATAATTCATCAAAATAACTTTTACAATAAGCCCCACTTGATAAAATAACATCAAGTAATTTAATATTTTCATTAAAAGAACCACAAGTACCTATCCTAATAATATTCTCAACATCATAAAATTTATATAACTCATAAGAATATATTCCAATACTAGGAATACCCATACCTGAAGCAAAAACAGTTACTTCTTGTCCTTTATAAGTTCCTGTATAAGCTAGCATATTTCTAACAGTATTTACTAATTTATAATCATCTAAAAAATTTTCTGCAATATATTTAGCTCTTAATGGATCACCAGGCATTAAAACATTTTTAGCAATATCTTCTTTTTTACTCTCAATATGTGGAGTTGGCATAATAATCAACCTTCTTTCTAATTTATTATAACATCTAAATAAAAAGAAAAAAAGAATCATATTATGATTCAAATAAAATTAATAAAAATATTTGGTAATAAAACTGCTAAAGTTATTAATAAATTTTTTTAGTATAATAAGTATTAGTATAAGTAAATAAAATATTATATAAAAAGTCTAGAACAAATAATACTGTCATTATTAAAAGATAAATATATATCTTTGTTGAATTATCTGACATTATTGGACTTGAAAATATACTGCCTATTTCACCAATAACTACTAAAAGTAATCCAGTAAGTCTATGACTAAATAAAAATATACCAGCACCACTTTCATGTAACATTGATATATAAAATCCAGCTGCAAAAAATACAAACCCAAAATAATATGTAATGATTTTACTAGTATTTGGAAAATTCGCAAGACCTAATAATAGTATATAAATTACTAAAAAGTCAAAATAAGTTTTTTCTCTATCATCAAATTCTAACTTTGTTTTTTTATTTTTTCTTTTTACATTAAATTTATATAATACAAATTCTTTTAATTTTACAATCATCTCACTTGGATTTTTTTCATATTATTCTCTTAAAATTTTAATATTATGTTCAAATTTCTTATCATAAATAGCATTTTTCTTCTTAATACTCATAATATTTCCTCTAAAAATTTACTTTCAAAAGTTTTTAAATAATTATTCTGAATTTGTATCTTGCTCTTCACTGAATTGAACTAAAACTTCTCTTGGTTTAGAATTACCTGTTGGTGGACCAATAATTCCATTTTCTTCAAGTTTATCAACCATAGTAGCCGCCTTATTATAACCAATTTTAAATTTTCTTTGTAAAAGTGAGGCTGAAGCTTTCTGCGTTTGAATAACAAATTTAACTATCTCATCATATAATTCATCTTCATCATTTGTCTTAACATCAGCTGCTCCAACAGCTGCTGATTCTTGAGACTCTTCTTTTTCAAGATTCATAAATGTATCTTCATAAGATGCTTTTTGTTGCTCAATAGTAAATTTAATAATACGTTCAATTTCATCATCAGTAATAAAAGAACCTTGTATTCTAATTGGGGAATTCATTCCAATTGGTAAGAAGAACATATCACCTTTTCCAAGAAGTTTTTCTGCTCCAACTTGATCAAGTATAGTTCGAGAATCAATTCCTGATCCTACAGCAAAAGCAATTCTTGAAGGAATATTAGCTTTAATTAAACCCGTAATTACTTCAGTTGATGGACGTTGAGTTGCAACTATTAAATGAATTCCTGCAGCACGAGCTTTTTGTGTAATACGTAGGATTGAGTCTTCTACTTCTTTAGCAGCTACCATCATTAAATCAGATAACTCATCAATAATAATCACAATATATGGCATCTTCTTCTTTGGAGCGTCAGGATTTTTAGCATTCCACTTTTCAATATATTCATTATAACCTTCTATTTTTTTCGTACCAGTTTCACTAAATTGTTGATATCTATGTTCCATTTCAGCAACCATTTTAGCAAGTAATACTGCTGCTTTTTTAGGGTCTGAAACAACAGGACACATTAAATGTGGCACTCCATTATAAACAGATAATTCAACAACTTTAGGATCAACCATAGCAAGCTTTACTTCATCAGGCTTTGCTCGCATTAAAATCGAACATATTATTCCATTAACACAAACTGATTTACCAGAACCAGTAGTACCTGCAATAAGTAAATGTGGCATCTTATTAATTTCACAAACTCCAATGTCTCCCATAATAGATTTACCAAGTGGAACCATAAGTTTTTTATCTTTATTTTGTTGCATTACTTTACTAGCCATTATTTCATAGAAACTAACTGAAGTTGGTTTATCATTAGCAAACTCTACTCCTACTGTACTCTTACCTGGGATAGGGGCTTCAATTCTAACATCTTTTTTAGATAAAGCTAAAGCTATTTCTCTACTTAATGTTGTAATTTTGTTTACTCTTGTACCACTAGCTATTTCCAATTCATATTGAGCAACAGTTGGTCCAATATGTACCTCTACTACTTTAGCATTTACATTAAAACTTTTAAGAACTTCTTCAAGTTTTTCTATATTAGATTCAATAGCAGCATTATCCATTGAAGTATCTTTAGGTTTTGGTTTATTTAATAAAGAAAGTGGAGGCAATTGATAACTTGGATTAGTAACATCTTCCTTCTCTTGCTTTTCTACAATTTCTTCATCTTTACTTTCTTCCTTAGAATCATTAACAGAAATCTTTTTCAATTCATCGATATTTTTAATCTTAGGTTTCTCAGTTTCTTCCTCTATCTCATTACCATTACTAATTATAACCTTTTGATTAGGAAATAATTGTTTATTAATCTGCTCTTTATCTTTGTCTTTATCATTATCAGTATCTTCTTTATTATGACTTTTTATAGTAACTTTTTCTCTAACAAATTCACTAATAGAAAATCCAGTAAATAAAGAAATTCCTATAACAATAAAAATAATCGTTACTATCTTCATACCAAGAAGAGAAAATAATTTAGCAAATATTAAAGCAAATACTCCACCAATTATTCCACCACCAACTGAAACAGTATCAGTAATAGTACCAGTACTCATTATTGAATTAAATCCTTTTATTAATGAATCAAGAGTTTCTCTAAATACTAAACTTGCATTTCCATTATTTTGAGCTATAAAATCCCAATGCATAAAAGTAAGTAAACCAATTATAAATAAATATAGTCCTAACATTTTAGTACTAAAAAAATCAGGCCATTCTTTTTTTATAAAAGTATATATACCAAGAATTAAAAATAAAATAATAAAAGGCATATAAGCAGAACCTGACAAGAATAAACTAAATGATGTAATTAGTCTTCCAACTGGTCCTAATTTTCCTAATCCTATTACACAAATAAATATTATTAATAATGCATATATATCTGCACTTAATTCTATAGTTGATTTATTCTTTGATTTTCTTTTCTTTCTTTTTGCCATATAATTACTCCAATCTTCTAACTATATTATACTACAGATTATAATTATTAGAAAAGAAAAAGAAGTTTTACTAAATAAATAATACATATAAATTTGCAAAAAAAAAGAGCTTATGCTCTTGAAACATATTTTCCATCAGCAGTAGAAACTAAAATCTTTTCTCCCTGTTCGATAAATAACGGAACTCTTACCATTAAACCTGTTTCACATTCAGCATCTTTTAAAGCATTTGTAGTAGTATTACCTTTAACAGCTGGCTCAGTATGAGTTATTTCTAACTCAATCTTATCTGGTAAATCCAAACCTAAAATTTCACCATCATAACTAGTAATATATACCTCCAAATTTTCTTTTAAGAATTTTTTAGCATCCCCTACTTGTGCTTCATTTAACTCTAATTGCTCATATGTAGTCATATTCATGAAATAATAAATACCATTCATATTATATAAGTATTGCATTAATTGTTTATCTATACGAGCAGTCGCTACTTTGACACCAGCATTAAATGTTTGTTCAAAAATTGCTCCAGTTCTAAGATTTTTCAATTTAGCCTTAACAATAGCAGCACCCTTTCCTGGCTTAACATGTTGAGTCTCCATTACAACATAAATATTACCTTCATACTCAATTGTAATACCGTTTTTTAAATCATTTGTACTAATCATATTTTCACTTCCTAATATATAAAAAATAAGTTACTAGCTTATTTTATTTCTTTTCTTTATGTGTAGTATGTTTTCTACATCTAGGGCAGTATTTTTTTAATTCAAGACGATCTGTTGTATTTCTAACATTTTTTTCAACTCTATAATTTTCTTCATGACACTCAGTACATACTAATGTCTTATATTGTCTATTTCCTACTTTAGCCATTTTCCTTCCCTCCTTACACGTCTATAGGTATTATACCAGAGTTTTATTAATTTGCAAAAGATTTTTT
>OMUM01000201.1 GCA_900314225.1 uncultured bacterium
TAAAACTCGAACTAATCTATCTTTTTAAAAGTTTAAATATTTCCCTTATTTTATATTACTTTCCACAGCAATTCTTATACTTTTTTCCCGAACCACATGCTAACCATTTGGAAGTATTTATACAATTTTTGGTACATATAGTACTATGCATAATTTCCTTATTTCATGGGCATTTAGCAGTGTTTATTATCAGTATTGTTCATATTATGAATATTATGATTATTTTGCTCTACGTGGACAAAATGTGGACAAAGTCATCTATCAGATTAGTCTTTGTTTACAATCTAATTGTATACTATATAAATCAATTAATCAATGTGGACAGGCTTTTTCTGTTGTATTCAAAATGTTGTGGTTTATATATAAAATTAAAAACACTGTAGTTTTAAATAATTATAGTGTTTTATTATTGATTATTAATTTCGTTATTTTCTCCACCAACTACATATGCTGGTACATCTTTAAATCTATCAACATTTGGATTATACTTAGGTGTTTCTACCTCAACTTCAGTAGTTGTTTCTAATTCTTCTGTTTGTGGTTGAGTTTTTACTACATTGTTGGAATTCTCTTTAAATATTAAATCTAATTTTTCTTTTATTTGATCTTTATTAAATGGTTTAGCAATATAATCAACAAATCCTTCTGCTAAATATTTTTCTCTAGCACCTGCAACAGCATCAGCTGTTAGTGCTATTGTTGGTATATTGAAATTAGGATTTTCTTTTAATCTAGCAATTGCTGTTTCTCCACTCATATTAGGCATCATAATATCCATTAAAATCAAATCATATTCATTACCGTTTGGTAATTTATCTAAACATTCTTGACCATCATAACATTCATCAATTTCAAAATTAAAATCTTGTAATGCTTTTCTAGCTACTTTAATATTTATTTTACTATCATCAACAATTAATATTTTCTTATTTGAGGCAATTGGTGAAATGCTTTCTACTTTTTGAGTTATGTCTAATTGCTCTTCCACTTCTGTTTTTTCTACAGTTTGAGTATCACTAATTACTGGCATCTTAGAAGTTATATTTAATTCAATAGTCTGATTTGGATCTGTCATTTTACTTATTTTTTGTGGTATTGAAACTACAAATAATGAACCTTTTCCAAATTGTGATTGAACATTAATTTTTCCACCCATCATTTCAACTAGCGCTTTTGTTATTGCTAATCCTAAACC
This sequence comes from uncultured bacterium, assembly GCA_900314225.1. Lineage (GTDB taxonomy): Bacteria > Bacillota_I > Bacilli_A > RF39 > UBA660 > UBA3789. The sequence continues at coordinate 1,196 of OMUM01000201.1, forward strand.
TGTTCCTTCTGTAGTTGAATTCTTTTCAACATCTAATCTTTCAAATTTAGTAAATAATTTATTTATATTTTCTGCTTTAATTCCTCTACCTGTGTCTCTTACACTAATTATTAAATTACAATTATTATTTTGGTTTATACATTTTGCAGTTAGTTCTATATCTCCTTGTTCAGTGTATTTAATTGCATTGGTAAGCAAATTGTTAATAATCTCTTTAATATGAGTTTTATCTCCAATCAATTCATAAGGTATATCAGAAGCAAGATTTAATTTAAAGTTAATATTTTTTTCTCCAATTCTTGTAGCATCTATTTTTGCAAGTGATTCAACTTCTTTTCTAAAATTATATGGAACTTCAGTAATTTCCATTTTATTACTTTCAATTTTATTAATATCTAGGATATTTCCAACTATTTCTAAAAGGGTTTGTGACGCTTCTAGAATATAATCAGCATCCTCTACAATTTCTGGATCTGCTGTATCTTTATGACTCTGAATATCCTCACTAAATCCAACAATAGCATTAAGTGGTGTTCTTATTTCATGAGACATACTAGATAAAAAATCTGATTTTGCTCTATTTGCTCTTTCTGCTTGATCCTTTGCTATTTCTAATTGATTAACCATTTTTACATCTGGATTTTCAATAGTAAAGTACATTATTGCAGTAACAAATGCAAATGAACAAGTTATTAGTATTATTCCAGGGTTAATATGTCTTATTGCAAATGCAATAGCAAAGCAAATTAATAAAGCAACCATTGGAATTAACTTTTTCTTATTTAATTTCTTTAAATTCATAAAAATATTAATAAAGTCTAGAATCATAAATATTCCACATGCTATTGTTAATGCATTAGCTGCCATACCATAAGAATAAACTGCATCCGGCTCATTATGATATTGCAATGGTAAGAATAATACACTACCTAATAGCAACGTATAAACCACAATATTAATAATTCGTTCTGTTTTATTAAATTTTATTGTTCCTATTTTATCTATTTCTTCTGTTTTACTACATGCTATATAAATATAAATAGTAAATAAAGAAACAAAAGTTGCAAAGTACACTAGATATGCTCTATTGCAAATCAAATTTAATATAGGTATTTCTTCCATATGTTGAACAGTAAAACAACATGCTAATTCTAATATTAAACCAATTACATTTAATACTAATAATGTCGCATATATTTCAGTTTCAGTTGTTTTTCGCCTCTTTTTAGTAAAATACACTGAGCATAGTAAAAGCATATAAATTAAGCTACATACTATAAAAGATATACCTATCAGCATACAACACACCTCTATTTTTTTATCATTATACCATAAAAATAACGAGTTTATACACTCGTTATTAACTTTTGTTTATAATGTCTTTTTTAAAACTCTTTCCGATGGCTTATTTTTTATATGTGAATCTTCTGATTCTAATGCCAAATAATCTATTTTTCCTATTGGTGTTAGAGGAAGTTCATCTCTAAATTTATAATCTACTGGCTGAACATATTCAGGTAATTTTTCTGCACATAATAATTGCAATTCTTGTAATATTTGCTCTTGATAAGGTTTAAATCCATCCTTTAATACTACATGAGCTTTTGGTAATTTTCCTTGACTATGTTCACTATCAGCAATAGATACAACCTTGCAAGCTTCAACAGCATTGTGACTACCTATTACATTTTCTATTATTGATGGAAATACTTTAAATCCATCATATCTTATCATCATTCTTTTAATTCTATCTACAATATATAAACTACCATTTTCAGTTATATGTCCTATGTCTCCAGTATGTACCCATAATTTTCCATCAGCATGTCTTTTAATGATAGCATCTGTTGCTTCTTGATTTTCAAAATATCCAAGCATTGTATTTGGCCCTGTGATACATATTTCTCCATCTTCATTATAACCAAGTTCATCTTCTGTTTCTGGTTCGAATACAGCTATTGTTGTTTTAACAAATGGTATACCAACACTTCCAATTTCATTATTTTCATCAACTGTTCCTGAAACTCCACCAGTTACTTCTGTCATTCCATAGCCCTTAACAACTTTTGATGAACAATTATGCTCTCTTAAAAAATCGTTTGTTTGTTGCTCAAGAGTTATATCCATTGCATCTCCACCAACAGTTGGTGCAATAATATATGATAAATCTTTTTTAGCAAGTTTCTTACTATTTATTATCGTTCCAAAATATGATGGAACTCCAACCATATGAATCGGTTTATATTTAATTAATAATTCATCAAACTTCTTGGGATCAAATTGCGGAATTAGAATTGTTTCCATTCCAATTGTTAATGGTAAATGTAATCCCATTCCTACTCCATAAGCTATAAATGTTGGCATTATATCTAACCAATTGTGCTCTCTTTGCATATCAATACCAGTTAATACGCTTTGTAATGCCACAGCATTGATATTCTCATTTGATAGTATTACTCCTTTAGGTTGTCCAGTAGTTCCTCCAGTATGTTCTATTACTAATGGTCTATTTGGAATAAATTCAGCTTCTGTTTTTTTTGTATATGATTTTCCTTGTGAAATAAATTGTTTCCAATCCATTGTATGTTCATTAAATACATTCTTTTTAGAACTATCTTTAATTGATTCAATAAATTCTTTTGCTTTATATCCAAAGTTTAATCCGAATGGTAATGATTCTGCAGGAGATACTGCAATTATCTGTTTTACTGTACCGTTTTCAGATAAAGGTTTTACTTTATTATAGTAAGAATCAACAATAACAACTTTATCTGATTGTACTTCTTCTATATACTTATGAATTCCTTCAGCACTTGTTCTTGGATCTATCATATTAGCTACAGCTCCAATTTTACTCATAGCATAGAATAAATATACCGCTTCAGGTGTATTAGGCATAGAAATAGTAACTATATCATTTTCTTTAACACCCATAGCTTTTAGAGCTTTTGCTGTTTCCTCTATTCTGTAGAATAATTCATTAAATGATATTTTTCTTCCATAGTAACTCAAGGCAGTTCTACCTAAATATTTGCTATTTTGATGATATAAATATTGATAAGCCGTCATTTTTGGCATACCAGTTTTTATTTGTTCTTCTGTATAATATTTTAGCCAAGGTTTATCAATACTTGCATAACCAGTTAAAGGTCCTTGCATTTCTCCTGTTAATAATTGTCTTAAATATAAATCTCTTTGCTCTTCTTCGAGATCACTTAACTTTGATAATTCTTGTTTTAATTTTATTAATGCTTCTTTGTTCATAGTCTATCCCCCAATATCAAAACCAATCATTTTTGATAGCGATTATTATAGCATAATAACCCTTGTTTGTCAAAACAGTGTAAAGTATTTATTAGGGAAATATATATCAAAAAAATGAAAATACGTGGCACGTTTTGTCAGTCTGCTGATGAAAGTGGCGATAGTATTTTTCTTTTTTATGAATCTCGATGATGAAATAAAAAAGGCACCTTTACTACTTACGAATGTTTGTAGTATTGGTGCTTAATGGGATTCCAAAGGGTTTATCCTTGGCACACATTGTTATTGGCTCTGCCAATATCATAGTGTGTTACTATCTTGTCTAAAAGATAGTCTTATAAGGAAAGTCCGTCATCTCTACTCTTTTCTTTATATGGTTTATAATCATTACCTAATATTTGATGTATTTCTTTTTCCTTTTCTTTTGGAATTAATTTATCAGCTACTAAATTATAAATGAAGTTAGCTACTCTTTCTATTGTTCTCTTTAAAACTGTTATTGTATTTTCAAGTATTGATACTTTATTTGAGAGATTCGTATTCTGAAATTTTAGATCTATTATTTCATCTTTTAAATCATAGTTTTCTTGTTGTACTCTTGAATATGTATTTATTTGTTCTTTCATAGCTTTATATGTATTATCTAATTTAGGTTTCATTTCACTTATTTTTTTAGATTCTTCTATTACTTTATTCATACTATCAAATGTATCTTTTTTTATCTTAATTGATTCTTTTTCAAATAATACTGGTTTATTTGAATCCATTTTTATTTCTAAATCCGTAATAGCTTGATCTAGTTTATTACTTCTATTAGTTAACTCTTTATTTACTTCTTGTGTTGCTCTTTTAAATTCTTTCATATTTAA
>OMUM01000199.1 GCA_900314225.1 uncultured bacterium
TATTTTAGCTAGTGCTTTATCGATTAGAAATTCCTTAAATAACTCTTTAATAAAGTATGCACCTTATGATATTGAAGTAAGTAAAACTTATAATGCACCGAAAGAGTTATATGGTTATACAGAAGAGCAGGCGAAAGATTCTTTTCTTACCATTAATGAGTCTTTTGATAATATTAATTTTAATTATAAAAAATACTTTACTGATGTAATTGATTTTACAATATATAGTGATGATAGTATAACTTTACAAAGTTCTCTAGGTAGTTACTATAAGATAGCTAAGAAAAAATATCCTTACTTAGGATATGCTTCTAATGTCGAATTGATGAAAGTAAGCGATTATAACAAAATAGCTAAAGCTTTTAAACTAGATAGTTTAGCTCTTGATGATAATCATTATGCTTTGGTTGCTAATTATAAATCAATGAAAGAATTAAAAGAGGAAGGTTTGAAAAGTCGAACAGTAATTACTATTAGTAATAATGATTATTATCCTAAATATAGTTATGCAATTGATGGATTTTACGAAATGGCTAGTAATGGTACTAATCTTGGTTTCCTAGTTTTACCAGATGAAGCTTTAGATAATGCTAGTCCTTATAAATACTTTAAATTAGCAAATTATAAAGAAGATAAAGAAAAAACAGAAAAGATGATAAATAATCTTATGAAGACTGATTCTTTTTCTAATACTATTTTAAGTTTTAATACTAAAGAAGATATTTATGCTTCTAGTATTGGAATTGGGGCATTAGTAACCTTTATTGGTCTTTATCTAGGAATTATTTTCTTAATATCTTGTGCTGCCATCCTTGCTTTAAAAGAGTTATCAGAATCAAGTGATAATAAAATGCGCTATAACATTTTGCGTAAAATAGGTGCTAGTGAAGAGATGGTAAATAAAGCTTTATTTAAACAAATAGGTATTTTCTTCTTATTACCATTATCTTTAGCTGTTATTCATTCGGTCTTTGGTATTATGTTCTGCAATAAAATTCTTGTTTTAGTAGGGGCCAATGTTAAGATATCTTCTATTATCATAACGGCATTATTTATTGTTTTAATCTATGAAAGTTATTTCTTACTAACATATTATTGTAGTAAAAATATTATTAAAGATAAAAATTAATTTATTACTAAAAAAAATAGTCCTATCTATATCAATTAGATAGGATTATTTGATTTTAACTTTTTGATTAAGCATTCTATTATCACATTCCTTTGCAAGTATTAAACTGCATATAAGGAATAAGCTTAAGAATAACATAAGTAATAATAAAATTAATTTTAACATAAAACCTCCTGTCATAATTATTATATACAGCGTGTTATCTTTTTATTCTTACTATCATTATAAAATTATTGATTTACGAAATTTGTCAAAAGATGTCGATAAAATATGCTTTTTCTAAATCTTTCATTTTGGAATAAACAAAATCTACGATATACTAAAGTAGAATAGAACTAAAAGAATAGAAACTATTAAATATACTTAAATTTTAATTGACAAGATGGTAGTATTAAGTATATTATATATAGCGACTGGGAGGGGTAATAATATGGAAGAAATCAATCTTATGGAGTTTTTTGACTATTATTTAGCAAGAGTTGTTTATGTTCTAGCAACTATTTTTGCATTTGTACTTTTAGGCAGTATTTACAGTTTAGTTATAAAAACACCATTATATCAGAGTAGTACAACTATTGTTTTAGCAAGAGAAAGTGACGACACACAAAAATATACACAAAGTGATGTTTTATTAAATCAAAACTTAGTTCCAACTTATAGTAACATCATTAAGAGTCGTAGTGTATTAAGACAAGTCATCAACAATGAAAAAATAGACTATACAACTGATGAATTATCTAGTTTAATAACTGTTTCAAGTGTTGAAAATACAGAAATAATTAAAGTAACAGTTAAAAACAAAGATAGAGAATTAGCTAAGAAAATAGCTAATGCTATTGTGCCAGTTTTCTCTAACAAAGTAAAAGGCTTCTATAACATTGATAATGTAAGTGTCTTAGATACAGCAGAACTAGCAAGTAAACCTTGTAATATTAACTATTCAAAAGATCTTATTATTTATACAATGTTAGGGTTTGTACTATCTAGTGGTGTTATCTTTGTAATCTATTACTTTGATACAACTATCAAGAGTACATCTGATATTGAAGATAAGTTAAAATTAACTGTTTTAGGAACAGTACCAAAAGCGAATAGGGGGTAAGTAAAGTGATATTTAAAAAGAAAGAATCTTTAAAACCAAAACAAGCTGATTTATTATTAAATTTAAATAAAAAGACTAGTTTTACAGAATCAATTAAGAGTATTAGAACAAACTTAGCTTTTTCTGAAGTAGATAAGAAAATGCAGGTAATCTTAATAACTTCTGCACAACTAGGAGATGGAAAGAGTTTTATCTCTGCTAATTTAGCTCTTGCCTATAAAGATGAAGATAAGAAAGTATTATTAATTGATGCTGACTTAAGATGTGGTAGACAAAATCAAATATTTAGAGTTGTTAACTCTGCTAATAAGGGTTATTCTAACTTGATTTTAAACTATCAAGAAGCTAGTGCTAGTAAAAGTAAAAAATCAGTTGATAAAGCAGTAGATTTTGATATTAAAGATTACATAGTAAAAACAAGACAAGGAATAGATTTAATTCCTAATGGACCAACACCACCTAATCCAATTGAGTTATTAGCAAGTAATAATAATGAAAAGTTAATAGCGCAATTAAAGAAAATGTATGATATTATTATCATTGATTGTACACCAGTTCTTGGAATAAGTGATGCTATTGTTATGACAAAATATAGTGATGCAAACATCTTAGTAGTTTCTAATAAGAGGACAAAATTAGAATTAGTATCAAGAGTTGAAAAAATATTTAGTCAATCACACGCTAGCTTAACAGGAGTAGTAATTAATAAAGTTGATGTTAGTGAAGGTGGCTATTACGGATATTATTCTAATAGTTATTATGGAGAATCTGAATAGTGAAAGATTTACATAATCATATTTTACCAGGTTTAGATGATGGGTGTAAAAGCGAAGAAGAAAGCTTGAAAATGTTAAATGACTTGATTAATAGTGGCATTAATGAAGTCGTTTTTACACCACATTATGTTTCTGGTACTAAATATACGGCGAATAATAAGGAAAAGAAAGAGGCTTTTCTTAAACTAAAAAAAGTCATTGAAAAGAATAAGTTACCGATTAAAGTCTACTTAGGAAATGAGATTTTATTCTGTGATAATATTTTAGAATTACTTGATAAGGGAGAAATATTATCTATTAATAATTCTAAGAATTTACTTATTGAGTTTCCAATGATGAATTTGCCGCATAATGCAAAAAATGTCTTTGATGAATTAATAAGTGCTGGTTATAATGTGATACTAGCACATCCTGAAAGGTATTATTTCGTAAGAGAAGACATTAATATATTAAATGACTTTGTAAGTATGGGAGTGCACTTACAAGGAAATTACACGAGCCTATTTGGAAAGTATGGTAGGACAAGTAAAAAAATTCTTAAAAAGCTTTTAAAAAGAGAAATGATTGATATACTTGCTAGTGATACACATCATGAGGTGATTGGAAATGAAGTAGTACTAAGAAGAAAGTTAAAATGGTACTTGAAAGAGGAAGAAATCAATCGACTTCTTTTTGAAAACTTTGATTTGACTGTTAATAATAAAAAATAAGAACAGTAAAGAGGTATTAGGTATATGTATAAGTATGTAAAACGTGGTATGGAAGTTACGCAAAATAAATCAGGGGTAAAAGGTAAGATATTTGATTTATATAAATTTAGAAATATGGAGGTAATACAATGATTTCGGCAGAGTCAACAACAATTGAGGATGATACTATAATTCAAACTACTGATGAAGTGAAGAAGTCAAAAGTATTTTTTTATAAGATAGAAAGAGCCTCTTATTTCTTTATCAAGAGAATATTTGATATAATTTGTTCGTTACTTGGTATTTTATTATTAATTCCTGTAGCAGTTGTAACAAAATTCTGCTACTTAATAACAGGAGATAAAAAATCAATTTTTTATAAGCAAAAGAGAATCGGTAAAAATGGTAAACCAATATACATATATAAATTTAGAAGTATGGTGTACAATGCTGATGAAGTTTTAAAAGAACTTTTAAAAAATCCTGAGTATAAAAAAGAATGGGATTTAAATCAAAAATTTGAAAATGATCCTAGAATAACCAAAATAGGTAACATTTTACGAAAAACATCACTAGATGAATTACCACAATTTATT
>OMUM01000093.1 GCA_900314225.1 uncultured bacterium
GATCTAAAAAGAAAAGTATTATTAAAATAAAAGATATTTCTTTCGATATGGATAAGTTAGTATTAACGAAAGATACTACTCCTACCGAAGTTTGACAGTTCAATAAATTAATAATTATATATTAAGCCTTATGTAAAAAGGTTTTTATTTTGTCAAGTTTTCGCCATTTTATTGTTGTATAGTATTGTATATTGTGGTATAATTATATTGTAAGGCAGTGATGTTATGTTTGTTAAACAAAATAAATCTCATAAAGGAATCTTGTTAACTTATACCATTGGTTATCGCAAAGATGGCAAAGTTAAACACAAAAATATTGAAACTATTGGTTATCTAGAAGATTTAAAAAAAATCTATGATGATCCAATTTCACATTTTAAAAAAATTGCTAAACAAAGAACTAATTCCGAAATTAATGAATTAGTTATTAAAAATTTAAATTCAAAAACAATTGATGATGACTCTCACTCTAAAAATTTAGGTTATGTTGTTTTAAAAAAAGTTTATGATGAAATAAATATTTCTAACGTATTAAACAAAAAACAGTCTACACTTGATATTAAATACTCACTTAATGAAATAATGAAACTATTAGTTTTTTCTAGAATCTTATACCCTGCTAGTAAAAATGAAACATATAATAATAAAGATATTTTTTTTGAAAAATTTGATTTTTCTTTAAAAGATTTATATAGAGGTTTAGATCATTTTAATATTTTAAAAGATGATATTATCAAATCTATATGGGATACTACTAAAGATTCATATAATAGAGATACATCAATTTCTTACTATGATACAACTAATTACTATTTTGAAATTTCCTACAATGATGAAGACTTAATTGATGAAAATGGTAATATTTTAGAAAAAGGTTCTAGAAAAAAAGGACCTTCTAAAGAACATCGTAAAACTCCTATTATTGGTATGGGATTGTTAATGGATAAATTAGGTATTCCTTTATCTTATGATTTATTTCCTGGTAATGAATCCGAAAAACTAATGATGAGACCTACTTTAAAAAAAACAAAAAGTAAATTTGAAATCAATAGAACTATTATTGTTGCCGATAGAGGTCAAAACACTTCTGATAATACTGTATTTATTGCTGGTAAAAATGATGATGACCATACTAATCATGATGGATATGTTTATGGCCAAAGCATAATTGGTGCAGATAAAGAATTTAAAACTTGGGCTTTGGATCAATCAGGATTTACCAATGATTATATATATGACGATGATAATAATTTAGTTACTTATAAAGATGCTATTAAAGACGAAAATGGTAATTTATTAAGATATGAAGACAAACCTGTTATATTTAAACATAAATCTAGAGTTTACGCAAAAAAAGTTCAAATTAAAAAAGATAACAAAAGAAGTGTTACTTATCAAATATATCAAAAACAAATGGTTTATTATTCTAAAAAATATGCAGATAGGCAAAAACATGAAAGAGATTTAACTATAAAAAAAGCTGAGGATTTAATTAAAAATCCTGGAAAATATACACAAGCCACTTCTTATGGTTGTACAAAATATATAAACAATATAAGATTTAATGAAGAAACTGGTGAAGTACCTAAAGGATTAGAATTATCTTTAAAGTTAGATAAAATCAAAGAAGAAGAAAAGTATGATGGCTACTACTCAATAGTAACTAGTGAAAAAAATTTATCTGATAAAGAAATTAGAGATATTTATAAAGGTTTATGGAAAATCGAAGAGTCATTTAAAATTACCAAATCAAATTTAGAAACAAGACCAGTGTTTGTTTGGACTAAAGAACATATTGAAGCACATTTTCTTACTTGCTTTATATCATTAGTAATATTAAGATTAATAGAATATAAAACTAAAAGAAAATATTCTACTAGTTCAATTATAAATTCACTTAAAAACTATAAATCTAACAATTTAGAACATGATATATACTTACAAAACTTTACAAATGAAATAATTAAAGATTTATCAAATGTTTATAATGTTGATTTATCTAGAAAATATCTAACATTATCAGAAATTAAAAAATTATTAAATTTCTAAAAATTCCTTTTAATATACAACAAAAAAAAAATGAGTTAGCCTTTATTTTGTCTAGGTTAACTCATTTTTGGTGTCAAACTCAAG
>OMUM01000097.1 GCA_900314225.1 uncultured bacterium
TTACAATATTAATAATTAATTATGTTATAATAAAAGAAAACATTATAAATATAAGGAGATAATATTATGGAATTAATAGTTAAAAATTTAACGAAGAAATTTGATAATAATATTATATTAGATAATATTAATTTTAAATTGACTGCAGGACATATTTATGGATTTGTAGGAAGAAATGGTTCTGGAAAAAGTGTTTTAATGAAAATTATATGTAATTTCTATACGCCTACAGAAGGTGAAATACTACTTGATGGTGAAAATTATATACAGAAAAATTCATTTCCAAAAGAAACACGTTCTTTAATTGAAAGTCCACATTTTATACCTAATATTTCAGGATTTGAAAATTTGAAAATTCTCGCATCAATACAGAATAAAATAGGAGAAAAAGAAATAGTTTATTGGTTTAAAAGATTAAATCTTGAAAAAGAAAAAGACAAGTTGTATTCAAAATATTCCTTAGGAATGAAGCAAAAGTTAGGGATAATTCAAGTTTTAATGGAAAATCCAAAGTTAATTATTCTAGATGAACCATTTAATGGAATTGAAGAAGAAACAGTAAAAAAAATAAAAGAAATTCTAATTGAAGAAAAAAAGAAAAATAAGATAATAATTATTGCTTCACATATTAAGGAAGATATTGAATATTTATCTGATGTTATTTACAAGATTGATGATGGGAAATTATACCAAGTTGAAAAGTAAATTATCTTTATATAATATTCATTTAGCATAAGTCATTATTAAAATAATAAGACAAAATCAAGACAAAATAAAAACATTTGCAAAACCCAAATTCAATCTAAAAAAGTGTTGAATTAGCCTTTTTATGTAGTATAATTTTGATATGCTTAAGAAAATTATGTGAATGAAATGGATAATTGTCAAATAGTGTGTGTTGATACAAAAAAGCGATAATTATTTATATAGTCAATGCATTTATGCACTGGCTATTTTTTTGATTTTAATTAAATCTTTAGCAATTTTATGTTTAGTATTATTAGAAATAAAACAGCCATAATTAGTAATAGAAGTAGAAAGAGTAAAGGCTTTACCACAATGTTTACAAAGATATCTTTGTTTATGTAATCTTAAAATAGTTTTATAAAAAGAGACTTCAAGCGACTTAATATCAGAGTTAATAAAACCATGTTTTTCAAATTTGTCATCAAAAACAACACCACATTTGTAACAACATTTAGGTTTATAAATTAAATAACCTTCAAAGATTTTATAAGTAATTTCTTTAATATTTTCTTTATAATAATAATTTTCTTTAAAAATAACATTATTATCTTCAAACTCTAACATTTCTGTAATATAATTTTGATTAGACATATAAATACCTTCTTTCAATGTATTTTTAGTACTTTATATTGTATCAAGGATATAAGTTTATATGTTTTTTATTATGAAAAAAAGTGCATATAATATTTTAAGTATTACACACACTAAAAATTATACATCCACAATTTAATGTTCATAATTTTTTAAAAAAGCATTGCATACAATTTAAATCTATGTTAATATTTAATTGTACACAATTTAAATAGGAGAATTTTTATGAATATATATGATTTTAAAGTAAAAAAAAGAGATGGAAAGTTACTTGATTTAAGTACATTAAAAGGAAAAGTAATCCTAGTTGTAAATACTGCTACAGGATGTGGATTTACTCCACAGTATGAGGAATTAGAAAATTTATATAAAAAATATAAAGATAAAGGCTTGGAAATATTAGATTTTCCATGTGATCAATTTGGTCATCAAGCACCTGGAACTAATGATGAAATACATGAATTTTGCACATCAAAATATAATATTTCATTTAATCAACTAGCTAAGATAGAAGTAAATGGTGAAAATGCTGATCCATTCTATAAATATCTTGAACAAGAACAAGGCTTTAAAGGATTTGGTATAGAAGGTGCAATATTAATACCAATAGTTAAAAAGATGGATAAAAATTATAAAAATAACGCTAATATTAAATGGAATTTTACTAAATTTTTAATTAATAAAGATGGAAAAGTAGTTGATAGATTTGAATCTATGGTAAAACCAGAAAAAATAGAAAAAGAAATTGTTAAATTACTTGGAGAATAATATGAAAAACTATGATTGTTTAAAATTAGAAAATCAATTATGTTTTCCTCTATATGCTTGTTCTAAAGAAATAGTAAAAAAATATAAACCATTTTTAAATAAAATAGATCTTACATATACTCAATATATTGTAATGATTATTCTTTGGGAATATGGTAAAATGAATGTGAAGGATTTAGGTAATAAGATGTATCTTGATTCTGGAACTCTAACTCCTTTATTAAAAAAGTTAGAAACAAAAGGTTATATTAAACGAATTAAATCTTGTGAAGATGAGAGAAACTTAATAATAGAATTAACTAACAAGGGAGAATCTTTAAAAGATAAAGCAATTGATATACCTAATAAAATCGGTAGTTGTCTAAATTTAGATAAAGAAGATGCAACTACGTTATATAAATTGTTATATAGAATATTAAATAATATAGAAAATAATTAATTGGAGGAAAGTATTATGATAAAAGAAATTAAAAGTGAAAAAGAATTTAAAGAAAATGTATTAGACTCAGCTGAGGCAGTTTTAGTAGACTTTAATGCTACTTGGTGTGGACCTTGTAAAATGCAAAGACCAATCTTAGAAAATCTATCTAAAGAATATAAAATAGTAAGTGTTGATACTGATGAAAATGAAGAACTTGCTTATAAATATAAAGTAATGTCTATTCCATGTATGGTTTTAATTAAAGATGGTAAAGAAATTAATAGAATGGTTGGACTACATTCTGAAGAAGATATTAAAGAATTTTTAAAGTAGGTGCTACTGATGTATGATGTTATTATTGTAGGAGCAGGTCCAGCTGGTCTTACAGCAGCAATTTATGCTTGTCGAGCTAACTTAAAAGTTTTAGTACTTGAAGCTATGACTTATGGAGGACAAATTATTAATACTCCAAGTATTGAGAACTATCCGGCTTTATTCAAAGTAAGTGGCTTTGATTTTGCTACTAATTTATATAATCAAGCCAAAGAACTTGGATCAGAAATAAAATTTGAAAAAGTCGTAAAAATTATTCCAGGTAAAGAAAAAGAAGTAATTACTTCTACTAATTCATATAAAGCAAAAGCCATAATTATCGCAACCGGTGCAGTTAGTAGAAAACTAAATCTTCCAAACGAAGATGAATTTGTTGGCAAAGGAATCTCTTATTGTGCTACATGTGATGGAAATTTTTATAAAGGACAAGTAGTTGCTGTAAATGGAGGAGGAAATACAGCTTTTGAAGATGCCATATATTTAGCAGATATTGCGAAAAAAGTATATTTGATTCATAGAAGAAATGAATTTAGAGCAGATGCTTCTTTAGTTGAACAAGCTAAGAAAAAGAAAAATATTGAATTTATTTTAAATTCTAAAATTATTAAGTTAAATGGTGATGATAAACTAAGTTCAATTACTTTAAATAATAATAAAGAATTAAATATAGATGGATTATTTATCGCTATTGGAAAAGTTCCAGAAACTAATAATTTTGCAAGTGTTGTTAAAACAACTAAAGATGGATATTTTGAGTCTAATGAAGAATGTCTTACAAACCAAGAAGGAATATTTGTAGCCGGAGATGCTAGAGAAAAAGAATTAAGGCAATTAGTAACAGCAACTAGTGATGGAGCAATAGCTGCAACTGCTGCCATAAAATACCTAAAATTATTTTAACAATATTTATATGCTTTAAAATAAAAATAATTAATGAACTTTAATTTTAAATAATATGATTATTATGACCATGCTACAGATACAAATCCAGAAGAAATTCCAGAAGATAGACTATATATAAAAATAGATATATATGGAAGACAAAATATTAACTCAACTACTATTAAAATATATCCAGAAGATGTTATATCCGATGAAAATTTAGTTAAAAATATATTTTCTATTAGAAATAATAGTTTTAGAAAGAATTTAATAATAGTAGCCTGTGAAAAAGATGATGATATATTAAAGCACCCAGCTTTGAAAAAAATCGACTCTGAATATATAGTCGGTTATTATGATGAGAATACTATTTTCCATTATAATCCATTATATTATGATGAAATTCCTTTTAATGAATTTAAGCAAAGATAAATAATTATATAAATTAAGATTAGATAAAATCACTAATTTTTTTCTTTATTTGTATGATATACTATTTTTATAAATAAAATACTGATAGGAGAATATATGTTAGAGTTAAAAAATATTACAAAGACTTATATTACTGATAGCTTTAAGCAGACTGCTTTAGATAATGTTTCAATAAATTTTAGAAAAAATGAATTTGCATCTATCCTAGGACCAAGTGGTTCTGGTAAAACTACCTTTTTAAATATTATTGGTGGCCTTGACCATTATGACACAGGAAATTTGATTATTAACGAAACTAGTACAAAAAAATATACTGATAGAGATTGGGATACTTTTAGAAATCATCGTATTGGTTTTGTCTTTCAAAATTATAATTTAATTAATCATCAAACAGTTTTATCAAATGTTGAACTAGCTTTAACTTTATCAGGAGTATCAAAAAAACTGAGAAGAGGAAAAGCAAAAAAAGCTCTAAAACAAGTCGACCTTGAAAAACATATTAATAAAAAAACTAGTCAATTATCTGGCGGTCAAATGCAAAGAGTTGCTATTGCAAGAGCCTTAGTAAATGATCCTGACATATTACTTGCTGATGAGCCAACTGGAGCCCTAGACTCAGAAACAAGTATTCAAATAATGAATATTTTAAAAGATATTGCTAAAAATAAACTAGTCATAATGGTAACTCATAATGCTGAACTTGCTAATTCTTATTCAACAAGAATTATTAAATTAAAAGATGGTAAAATAATTGCTGATACAAATCCTTTTGATGGAAAAGTAAATACTAAACTTGATTTAGAAAAAGAAAAGAAAAATACTAAAAAAACTTCTATGAATATAAGAACTGCTTTATCACTTTCTAATGGTATTCAAAATTATATTGATAAAGTACAAAAAGAAACACTTGCCAGTTACCCCATAACAATCGATGAATCTACTGTAGATTTTACGTCGATAATAAATAATACAAAAGATCAAAAAGAGGTTAAATGTAAAAATAATAAAATATGTACTAAAGATGATATTTCTAATAATCCCTATCTTACTATAAAATCATCTATAATTAAAAATAATCTGTCTAAATTTAAAATCTATTTAGATAAAAATGGAGGAAATATTAATTTCTATGTAACAGATATTCAATATAAATATAATCTAGATTTACAAATATATAGTAAAAATAGTAGTGATAAACTAATCAAAGTAACATCTAATAATAGAAATAATAGTTTTATGACCAAAAATTATAATGAAACAAGTAATTCTATTTCAACAGATTCACTTCTTACTAATCCATTTACTGAATTAATTGATAATAAAGATTTATTAAATAGTCAATATAAATTATTAACTGGTAAAATGCCATCTAATTATAATGAAATGTTACTAATTGTAGATGAAAATAATAATATACCTTTATCTGTAATATATTCATTAGATATAGAAACTAGAGATAAGTTAACTGATATTATTAAAAAAGCATCAAATAATAAAAAAATCAATTTAGATAGTATTTCTTATAATTATAATGATTTATTAAATAGAACTTATAAATTAATATTAAATACAGATTTTTATGAAAAAGAAGGAAATATTTGGGTTAATAAAAAAGATAATTCTTCTTATTTAGAAAATTTATATAATAATGGAGTAGAATTAAAAATAGTTGGAATTGCTAAAGCAAAAGAAGATACTACCAATGCAAATAGTGATTTTGTTGGTTATACTCATGATTTAGTAAAATATGTTATCAATGAAATTAATAATAGAGAAATTACTAAAGTACAATTAGAAAATAAAGATATTAATATATTTACTGGAACTAAGTTTGATGAAATAACTTCTACTTATGACAATAATTTAGAACTTCTTGGTATAAATAAATTAGAAAGTCCTACTAGTATTAATATTTATCCTAAAGATTTTACTTCTAAAGAAAAAATAGAAGAAATAATTAAAGATTATAATAAAACTCAAAAAAAAGGTAATCAAATAAATTATACGGATATGGTAGGTACACTTTTATCTGGAATAACTACCATTGTTAATGTAATATCTATTATTTTAATAGTTTTTGTTGCAATATCATTAATTGTATCTAGTATCATGATAGCAATAATTACTTATATTTCAGTACTAGAGCGTACTAAAGAAATTGGAATATTAAGATCAATTGGACCAAGTAAGAAAGATATTACTAGAGTATTTAATGCAGAAACAATAATTGAAGGATTTGCATCCGGCCTTTTAGGTATAATTATTACTTTACTTTTGTGTATACCAATTAATATTATTGTTAATAAAAGATTTAATATAATTCATGTAGTATCACTTCCTGTAACAGGTGCAATTATCTTAATAATTGTAAGCATTTTATTAACCTTAATTGCTGGTTTAATACCAGCAAGAATCGCTAGTAAAAAAGATCCTGTAGAGTCTCTCAGAAGTGAATAATTAATAGAAAAATTATTAAATATATCGGTTTTAATATTATATATTAAATAGTAAAGATATACCAAAAAAAATTATATACTTAAGAAGTATAAAAAAAGAATATTATCTGCTAGAATCAGAATAAAAATAAATTCTTGCTTATTAATTGAATGGAGGAAATATATGGTAAGAAGTAGTGAAGTAATGATAGATTTAGATTTATTTAAAAATTATATGGATAGTTATGATGAAGCTATTAATGGCTTAGAAGGAAATTGGAGTGGAACATCATATAATTCTCTTATTACTAAATTTAAAGAATTTTCATCGGAATATAAGGATACAATCAGTTCTGAAATGGAAGCTTTTGCTAATGCCTGTGATTTGTATGAAGAATATAAAATTACTAAAGAAAATCTTAGTATAGCAAAAGCAAATTATAATAGTGCCAGTAGTATTGGAGATGTATCAAAAGCAAATAGTTATTCATCTCGAATTAGTGAATATACTACTAATATTAATAATTTAAAATCAAAAATAAATAGTTATTTGGAGATAGCTTCGGTAAGCAAATTATCAGCCAGTTCAAACCAAAGCGGCGACATATCTATTTCTCAGTCAGTTATATCTGGAGAAGATAAATATATTAATTTAGATGGAATGGATAGTAATTCTAGAGTTGGCAAGGCTTATGAGCAATACAAAAATGAATTAAATAATGCTAGTTATGTTTATGTTACAAAAGATATGTTTGCTATAACATATAATGCAGAGGTAGGAGGTAAGACTACAGAAGTTACACATATTGTTATAAATGATGGATCACAAATAAATGGTTCACCTGCTAATGGATCTTATGCTAGTGGTTTAGAGAAAACTTCATCGGCTGCAAAACGTTTAGGAGCAATTTATGCAATTAATGGAAGTCACTTTAACTATTCTGACGGCAGTCAAGATTTGAGAGGGGAAAATCACATCGTAATTTCTAATGGAGAAATTAAAACTGATGGTAATTGTGGTGAAAATCAAATGATATTATATAGTGATGGAACTTTAGCCTATGGAACAGGAAAAAGTGCTAGTGAATTAGTAAAAAATGGGGCTAAATATTCATTTTCATGCCATTCAACCCCTGTTATTGTTAATGGAAATACAAGTACCAGTTATAGAGAAAGTAGGGCATATAAAAGAACTGTAATTGGAACAACTTCAGCTGGAAATTATTATATAGTTACAGATAAATCAGCAGATAATGTTTTGAGTGATACTGCTGAATATTTAAAAAGCTTAGGTTGTAACAATGCTTGGAGTCTTGATCAAGGTGGTAGTGTTACTTTGGCAAGAGAAGGTAAAGTCATTAACAATCCAAGTGACGAAAGTGGAGAAAGAGCAATTGGTGATGTATTATACTTCACATAAAATTTATTTTTAATTAGGGAATTTATATTAATAATTATATAGGAGGAATAAATAATGTTTAAACTAGATACAGATGTAGTTATAAATGTTACAGATGCGATTAGTTCGTTAGCTACTAAAATGGCAGATTTAAGTTCCAATGTTTTAGGATATGATACAACTTGTGATGATGAATTTGATTTTTCTGAATCTGCAAGTATGATAGCCAAAAATTTGAATGCTTGCTCAACAAAGATTAGTAATACAGCTAATGT
The DNA here is from genome assembly GCA_900314225.1 of uncultured bacterium. Classification (GTDB taxonomy): domain Bacteria; phylum Bacillota_I; class Bacilli_A; order RF39; family UBA660; genus UBA3789. Next base: position 8,284 of record OMUM01000097.1, read on the forward strand.
ATTAAATAATGTTATATCATCACATACTGACTTACAGAATAGTTTGAAATTTAACTATACAGGTACAGAAGAATCAGTCAATGATAGTTCAAATGAAAGTAATGGTAATACTTCATATTCTGATTTTAATAATTCTAACAGTTACTCAGGAGAATCATCAGGAAATTATAGTGGCGTATATTCATATGTTTCATCAAGTGAACATTCAAGAAGTTCTAATGGAATAAAAACAAATCTTGCTTCTGTCACTTCGGTAGTTTCATTGACTTCTAATACTAGTGAAATTTCAAATAAAAATAATAATAATGAAAGCATTCTAAATGCATTAAATACAGAAGCAGGTGTAGGATATACATGTCTTGACAATTCGAAAATAGATGATGATACAAAGAAAATTATAGAAGACAAAGATAAAATTAGTAATGATGGTATTTATTCTATGTATGATGGCAAATATCTTATATCGTGTGATAGTTCAATTGGAAAAATTGGTGATATCATTCAATTTACCAAAAAAGATGGTACTATTATAAAATGTGTTGTTGCAAAAAATAGTTCAAATGACAAAATTAATTTTATACTTAATAAGAATAAGATAACAAATATTAATAAGTCAGATTTAAGCAAAACAAATAATTTATGGAAAGATGTTATTTCAGTAAAAAATATTGGCAAGATAGATTTATTCAAATCCACTCCATCTGATATAGCAAATAATGTTACTAACTGGGCTTTAAGAAGTACTATTAGTTCTGATAGTTCAATAACTTCATTAGATTCAACTAATTATGTTATAAAGGCCTATGAAAATGCTGGAGTAAATATTTCAAATACAAATGAAATTAGTTTATCTAATCTAAAAAATTCATTAGAAAAAAATGGTTTTGAATGGGTTTCGGGTAATCTAAATAATAGTAATTTAAAAATAGGTGATATTCTTGTTAAAAATAATAATTTTGCAAGCATTTATGTAGGTGAGGGAAAAGCAGCAGGAGTTTTCAGTAATATTTCTAATCCTAATGAGACATCTAATATTCAATTAAAATCTACAGATGATTATAATTGGGATGGATATTTAAGATATGTTGGAACTCCAACAAATGTATAGGAGGAAAGAAAATGGCAAAATATGTTTATGATATTGAAACTATGCAAAGTTTAGGTAAAAAATTATCTACAATTTCTCAAAATTTAACGACAGCAGTCAATAACTATGATTCAAATATTCAAAATGCTCTATCTAGTTGGACAGGCAATACTAAAAATACTTTTACAAGTAATTGTAGTGCTCAAATATCAAAATCAAATACTTGTACAAAAAAAATAGAAGAATTTGGTAAATTTATTATAAATGCTTCTAATTCTATTGAGCAATTAGAAGATAATTTATCAAATTTAAATATATAAATATGGAGGTAATTAAATGAGTGAATATAATTTTTCAGACTATGGAATATTTGGAGATGCAATTTCACTAACTTCAGAATTAAATTCAACTTTATCTAATGAAAATGACGCTATAGATGAATGTAAATCAAAATTGAGTGATGAATCTATATTATGTGGTCCCTTAGCCAATGAATGTTCAAATAATATTTCTAAGATTGTTACAGAATTATCAAACATTATAAATAATTTTTCAAAATTAAGTTCTAATTTAGAAACAATCGCAACTAATTATAGTAATGGAGATAAAAATGCTTCAATTCAAGTAACAAGCGTAGATTTTGGTACTAAACTATAATAATTGATGATTATCATTAGTTTGAATTAAAATTATTATCATGATATATTATTTTTATAATGAAGGAGTAAGTTATGAAAAAATAGTAGCAAAAATATTTTTAATTATTTCATTTTTCTCATAATAATATTATTATAAATGCTGTAAGAAGTTATTTTTTAGGTTTTGAAGTAGTAATGCTTTTTGGCTTATCCATTTCTAAAAGTTATAAATTTAAAGCAGTTTACAATTATTTGTGGTTTACATTCAGTCCAAAATGTTTAGGAACTTTTATTATTTCAATTCTTTTAATTTGTCTAGTTTATCAAATAATTTATTTTAATAAAATGAAAAAAGATCATGAAAATAATGGAAAGAACTAAAAACTACTATATTAAATGAATTAGAAGAAAAAATATAATAATTATAAATTTATGATTATATTAAATGCTGACAAAGCAACTAATAAATAAAATGCAAAGAAAACGCTAAATAAAGATATATAGTTTTTAAAGAGAAATATTTTAAAGATAGAGTAATTTAATGTTTTAAATCAAATAAAATAACTTTAGAAATTACCATTTTTTTGAATTGTATAGCAAAAATTATTGCTAAAATAAATACTATTAACTTTAAAAAATATCTAATATTTTCTATATTTTTGGAGAAAAAATAAAATAATAGATATCATTAATATAATGATTATTTTGGTCTATAGGCAAATTAGAAAATATAATTGTTTATTTAGAAATTAGACTAACTTCATTTCATTATGAAGTTATTTTCTTCTATCAAAATGCATCCTTTTATAGTAAGCATTTTTATTATTTGACATATCAATATCTGCTTCTTTAATCATTTCCTTTATATTTATTGGACCAAATTCATTATAAGAGATACCAAAATTTATATATGAATGTACCTCTCTACCATTTTCATTACCAAGAATTATTTTATAAGCTTCTTCTTGTACCATATTTAACTTTCTTTTAATATCTTCATAAGGACTATTTAGTGATATAATTAAAAATTCATCACCAGACTGATGTATTACATAATCATCTTTAAAATATTTTTCAAGCAAATGAGAAATAAATTTTATATATTTATCTCCTTGTTCATGACCAAAATTATCGTTTACAAATTTTAATCTAAACATATCACCAAATACTACACAAATTTTTGTTTTATTTTGATCATTTTTTTGAACCAACTTATTTATATAGGGAATAATAATTTCTATTATATAAACCAGTTACTTTACATCTAAAAGCTCTATTCATTAAATCATTTATTAAATTTATATTGTTTATAAAATCCGAATAAATATTTGCATAAATTTTTAATTCTTTATAGTTTATACTTTCACTAGGGTTATAAAAACTAAGTACGTAGTTAGAATCCTGTGTATTAAATACAATATAGGAAATATTATTTTCTTCATCATCAGTAGTATATCCAAAATTATTTTTAATATTCAATTTAATAATATCATTATTATTAAAATTATTTTCTATATCAGAAGAATATTTAATTTTATAATCATTATTTTTTGTTTTAATTGTAATATTTACTTTATCAGCAAGATATTGTTCACTAAGATATTTTAATGTTTTATTAAGTGAAAAAGCATTTATATCTTCATTAAATATTTTATATATATTTAAAGAAATATCATTTATATCTTGCATATTATTTTTCATTTCTATACTCCTCCAATACATGTATTATAATCTTAATTTAATTTATAATGCCCCAGTAATGGAAGTTATTATAGCATAATAAAAATAAGTTGTAAAATAAATTAATTAATATTTAATTATTAACTGAAGTTAAAAATAAAAAAGTAATTCTAATAAATAAAAATATGCTTGTTTTAAAGCATATTTTTATATTGAGTCTTTGTAATAGTAATCATCTTCATTACCATCATATTCAAAGTCTTCAGAATTAGCTAATCCCTTTCTAACTTCTTCTTTTTCAAAATCTTCTAAATCAAGAACTGTCATTTTTTCTTCTAATTCTTCTCGAGAATTTTTACTCTTATATTCATTAGAATATTCATATTTATTATTTTTTTATCATTATAACTATCATTAAATAAATTTAGATTATCAAAATTATCTTGCCTTTATCATTAAAAAAATTCATATACTTAAATCCTTATACATATATTTATAATACTATTATAATATATTTTACTATTTTTAACATACTAATAAAAACTTATTTTATTTTTCATAAACCTATGATAAAATTATTTTAGATAGGAGGATAAATATGATTTGGATTATTTTATTAGTTGTTATTGTTATATTAGTTGTTTGGATTGCAGGAACTTATAATAATCTAGTAGGAGCTAAAAATAAAGTTACTGATCAATGGAGTCAAATTGATGTTGTTTTAAAAAGACGTTTTGATTTAATTCCAAATTTAGTTGAAACAGTAAAAGGCTATGCTAAACATGAAAGTGAAACATTAGAATCTGTCATTAAGGCAAGAAATACCTATACTTCAGCAAAAAGTAATGATGATAAGTTAAAAGCTGACAATGAGTTGGCATCTGGATTAACAAAATTATTTGCTTTAGCTGAGTCTTACCCAGATTTGAAAGCTAATGAAAATTTTAATAATCTACAAAAAGAATTAACAGAAACAGAAGATAAAATTCAATATGCTAGACAATTTTATAATGATACAGCTTTAAAATATAATAATTTATGTCAACAATTTCCATCTGTAATAATTGCTAATATGTTCCACTTTGAAAAAGTAGAATTCTTTAAAGCAACTGATGCAGAAAAAGAAAATGTTCATGTAAAATTTTAAAAAAGATTTAATTTTTATTAAATCTTTTTTAATTTTATGATAATATAATTATAGAGGTAGAGTATGAAAAGAACATTTAAATTTATAATATTATTTATTTTTATTTTTTCTCTTGCAAAGCAAGTCAATGCAAATTCTATATCTAGTATTAATATGGATATTTATCTAAGTGATACTGGAGATGCAACAATTACTGAAACTTGGCAGACTTATCTTGATGAAGGAACTGAAAACTATCATCCATATTTTAATATAGGAAACTCTAAAATAATATTTAATTCTGTAAAGGATGATCGAGGAACAACATATAACTATAATTCTAATTGGAATATTGATAATTCATTCGAAATTAAAAAAAATACTTTTGGTATATATAATAGTGGTAATGAATATGATTTATGTTGGGGTATTTCAGAATATGGAAATAGAACTTATACATTAAATTATACTATTCAAAATTTTATATATAATACTACTGATAATTATCAAATATTATACTGGACCTTAATTCCTAAAGGAATGTCTTCATCTGTAGATAAAGTTTATATTAAAGTTCATGCTAATAATAATTTTTCTGATGATTTACCAGTTTGGGGATATGGTAATTATGGTGGAACTGCCTACGTATATAATGGTATAATTGAAGCTACTTCTCCAGAAAAAGGTTTATCAACCGACCAATATATGACCATACTTGTAAAATTTTCATCCAATACATTTAATACAACAAATAGTATAGATAAGTCATGGGATGAAGTGTATTCAGAAGCAAAAAAAGGTGCGACTGCTTATAAAGAAAATGATAATAGTTTTATGAGCATTTTATCTAATTTTCTCTATATTATAGTAGCTGTTTTGGTATTTGTTCCATATGCTTTATCAGCTAAACGTAAAAAGAATCATATGATATCTGGCAAAGATGAATTAAAAGATGTCCTTCCATTTAGAGATATTCCTTTTGGTGAAGACTATTTCTATACAAATTATCTTGCTCAAGAATATGATTTAATAAGTACTGATACAAATATATTAGGTGCTATGTTTCTTAAATGGATCAAAAACAATTATTTGACTATCTCAACAGAAGAAAAGGGTATCTTTAAAACTAAAACAACTAAATTTATAATAAATCCAAATAGTATTAATCAGATAACTGATCCAAATGAATTAAAATTATGGGACATTATAAATAAAGCTGCTGTTGATAACATCTTGGAAGACAATGAATTTAAAAAATATTGTAAAAAAAATTACCAAACATTATTAAATTTATTTGATAATATAAATGACAATATAGATAAAAATTTAAAAAATAATAACGCTTTTATAACAACAGTTGAAATTAAAAAAACATTTGGTACTTCAAAAAAATATACAGCAACTTCTAAATTAAATGAGGATGCTAGAAAGTTAGCTGGCTTAAAAGTCTTCTTTAAAGATTTTACTTCTTTAAATGAAAAACAACCAATTGAAGTAAAACAATGGCGAGAATATTTAATTTATGCCCAAATCCTTGGTATGGCTGAACAAGTTGCTAAAGAATTCAAAAAATTTTATCCTGATGTTATTACTGATGTTAATTATAATGATATTATTTTAATTAATAATTTTTCCAATAATGGAGTTTATGCAGCTATGGATGCTAGAAGTCGTGCTGAAAACTATTCCGCTGGTGGCGGAGGATTCTCTTTCGGTGGTGGAGGAGGAGGCTCCTTCGGTGGTGGAGGATCCGGTGGAGGTTCTCGTTAATCAATAAAACTGTATGCAATTTGCATACAGTTTTTATATATTTTTTTAAAAATCAGTGTTATAATAAGCACAAAAAAGAGGGGTAATATGCAAAAAGTTAAAACATTTTTAAATGAAAGTAATAGTAAACTTAATAAAAAAGACTATATTTTATTAGGAATTATCTTAATTACATATGGAATTATTTCTTTTATAAATTTAGGTTCGACTATCAATCCAAATACTTTTTTAAGTGGAGATACAACTAAACAAGTTATAATTGAGTTAAAAAATCCTGATTATATTGCCACCATGAAAATTTTTAATGGAGATAAGAATAGTAAATATCAAATATATACTTCGCTTGATAATAAGAAATATACTTATATTAATGATTATGAAGGAACAGGTTCTTTCTCTTGGCAAAGTGAAAGAATCTTATCATCAGCAAAATATATTAAAATTTTATTTTTAGATAATTCAGATATTGGAGAAATAGTTTTTTATAATAATAGTGAAAAATATATTCCAATAAAAAAAATTATATATAATAACAAAGAAATATCTTGTTTAAATGATGAAAAAAATACTATTCCAAAAAACATAAGTTATATGAATTCAACTTATTTTGATGAGATATATTTTGCAAGAACTGCTTATGAATATGTTCATGGAATATCAACTTATGAATGGACCCATCCGCCTCTTGGAAAACTAATTCAAGCTATTCCTATATTTATAACCGGTTATATGTCTCCATTTAATTATCGATTAATGGGAAATATTGCTGGTATATTAATGCTTGCTGTTATGTATATTTATGCTCATACATTATTTAAAAAAAGAAAGTACTCTTTATTTGCTTCATTACTTATGATGTTTGATACTTTTCATTTTGCACAAACTAGAATGGGAACGGCTGACTCACACTTAGTATTATTCATTTTATTAGCCAGCTTATTTATGACAAAATTTACACAAACAGACAAAATAAGATATTTATTTTTATCAGGCTTATTTTTTGGATTGTCTGTTTCAGTGAAGTGGACAGGTTTTTATGGAGGATTAGCTCTTGCTATTATATATTTTAGTTATTTGATAAAAAATAAAAAATTAAAATTAAATAAAATATTCTTAGGAACAAGCTTTTTTGTAATTATTCCATTAATTATATATTGTGGCATATACTTAACATTTCCAAATAATAATATAAATTATACAAATAATATAAAAAGCATAATTAGTGAACAAAAAGATATGTATAATTATCATTCAAAATTAAAAGATTCCCATCCGTTTTCATCTTCTTGGTATACGTGGCCAATTTCTTATAAACCTGTTTGGTATCATCAAAAAATAATTAATGCAAATAAGAAAGAAACTATCAGTGGAGTAGGCAATATATTTATTTGGTGGTTTGGAATTATTGGAGTAATTTATACATTATACAAATTAATAAAAGATAAAGATAAAACATCATTTATAATTTTAATAAGTATTTTGTCACTATGGTTACCATATTTATTCATAAGAAGAGCAATGTTTTTATACCATTTCTTTCCGGCTTTACCATTTGTCATGCTTAGTATAATCAATTTACTAAAAAATATTGAAGAAAAGTTCAAAATAAATTATTTAATTATTATTTACATGATACCAGTAATAATATTCTTTATACTT
>OMUM01000169.1 GCA_900314225.1 uncultured bacterium
TGTTTTAAAATTATTATTAAAGCAAATACATCATTTTTACCTTGAGTATATTCATCATCAACTTTAGGTATTTTTAATAATTGGTGATAAATTGTATCATTAATTGCTTTTTGAGTTTTATTTTCGTATAAAATATCTTCATGAGCACATAAATTACGATAATTAGCAAGTATTGGTAAATAAACTATTAAGTTTTCTGTGTCTATTTCATAAGTTTTAGCAATTTCTGTTTGATCTTCTGGCTTTAGAATAGAAAACATTTCGCTTACTATACCAAATGATAATACTTTTACTAAGATCCATAATGGAATGTAGCCATAGTTTGTAGCATAGTGAAGAGTTGCACTATGTTGAGAGCCATTTACTCTTATTTGTCTTTTCATTTTACGTAATAAATCATTTAATTGAGATTGTTTATTTGGGTCAGATGTAAAGTTTTTGGGTTTCAAGTAATCTCCTTCACGATAGCCATATTTTTTTGATAATTGGTATGAAGTTATTGATTTAAGATTATTTTCTATTATTAATAGATTTTTAAATAATATATTTCTAAATGTTCGATCAAATAAAAATAAACTATACATTTCTTCAAATGTTGTTCCCGGTTTAAATACTCTATTTGTTTCTGATACTAAAAATAAGTGTCTATAACCATTAAGGAAGAAGTAATTTTCTCTCAATAATACACGTCTAGTATATTTTTCATTATTTATAATCATTCCTTTATGTCTAAGTATTTCTATTTGTTCATCTAAATTTTTAAATTGTTTTTCTATCATACTATCACCTATCATAGATTATAGCATATATTTAAAATAAATTAATGTAAATTTAAGTAAAAGTTTGATACAATATTAGGTAGTATTTTATTAAGGGGGAATTATATGCCAGCATCTGTTACTCATGCTTTTTTCGCTAAAGATCTTTATGATGTTTTACCTGAAAAGATAAGAGCTAATTTAGATTTAGATAGATTAAAAATGTTTGGTCAAAGTACGGATAGTCTTTTGTTTTATAATTTATATTCTAGAAAAAGTAAGAAAATTAGAAACTTACAGAAGATTTCTCATACTGAGCATACACAAGAATTTTTTCTTAATTTACTTAGATATATTAAAGATAATAATATAAATGATATTGATACATATTCTTTTTTAGTTGGTTTTATATCTCATTATGTATTAGATTCTGTAGTCCATCCTTATATATTTTATAAAACTGGTAATTTTATTAAGTGTGATGCTAGTACGTATAAATATAATGGTATTCATCATTTTATGGAAGTATTTTTAGATAATGATATGATTAAAAGGAGATTTAAGACTAATCCATATAAGTTTAATATAAGTAAGTTTTGCTTTGACACTAAATGTTTTTCTAATGATTTATCAAAAACTATTAATTATACTTTTTATAATACTTTTAAAGTTGAAAATATTAGTAAAATTTATTATAAATCTCTTAAACAGATGAAAACTTGTATAAATCTATTTAGAAAAGATTCTTATGGCTTTAAACGAGATTTTTATAAATTAATTGATACTTTTACTACTAAAGGTACTTTTAGATTAGAAGCAATTAGTTATTATTATTCTTTGAAAGATATACATAATTTTTTAAATAGTAATCATTCTTTATGGAGAAATCCTGTTATTTATAATATGACTAGTAATGAGTCTTTTATTGATTTATATTTAAAAGCTATTAGAATTGCTAAAGTGATAGTATGTGGTTCTTTTGATTATCTAGATGGTAAAAATATTGATTTAGAAAAAATATTTACGAATAATAGTTATGTTACTGGTTTAGATTGTGATTTGAATAAAAGTATGAAATATTTTGCATACTAAAAAGTAAAGAATTAATCTTTACTTTTTCATTTTTATAAGATCAGACAAAGCTTTATCAGCATCTTTATTCATATTAACTATTGTTTCTAGGAATTTAGAATATCCTTCAACAGTTGATGAGAAATCTTGTAAATCTTGTAAATTTCTGTCTTTAGCAAGTTTATCTATTATTTGGGCTTCTTTTGATAATTCTTTTGAAATTGAAAGTACTTGATCATAGGTTAATTTATCAATCATTTCCTAATGCCTCCAAGTTACTTGCCTTGTTTGATTTCTTTTCAACTTTTGTATTTTTAAATGTATCGGCATTATTTATTACAGTTTGCTTATACTCTTCAATACTTTCAATATAATTTAAGTTATCTAGATTATTCCAGCCGGCTTTCATCTTAGCTAAATAATCAAATATTTTATTTATTGAAGTTATATATTGATTATAATCTGACATATTTACCTCCTATATTAGAATTATTCTTGACCCATTTTTTAAATTTGTATCACGAACAGTTTTATTTACATCAAATATTTCTCCTGTTTCCTTACTATAAAAATTTGTATCATTTTTTGGAACATAAGCCTCATCAGTTAATTCGACTAGAGCATTTTCAATTAATGTTTTTATTGTTCCAATTTTTTTATTTATTGGGATAAATAAATCATATTTTTTTTCAATTAGTGGGATTTCTAACTCAACTAATATTTTATTGTTCATGAAAATACCTCCCTACTCATCAGACATTAATTTTATTAATGCAGCTTTTCCTTTCTTTATTATATAACCAAATCCAGGAGCTACTTCTGCTCTTAATATTCTTGAATTTGTTGTGACTTTTAATGTAAATTGGTTACCAATACCATTTCCTAACCAAATTCCTTCTGCCATATTAACATTACTTTTATACCAAGGTTCAAAGTTAATGGATTTAATAACATCGATATTATCAACTATAATAAATTTAATATTATTTCTTCCTTTACATTGAGAAATTAAATTAGTAAATTTACTTTTTTCAATAGTACTTAATTTATTAAGCATACTATTAATATTCAATATGATTGCTACTGTTGTTTGTGTTGGATCATTATTGTTGTATGATTCATTTATTTTATCAATAGCTGGATAGCATGTGTCTTTGCTATAGAAAACATTATCATATGTAAAATCTCCAAGAACATTATTTGTATCAAAGACGATACATTTTGTATTTTCTACAGACACAATATTTTTTATAATTCCTCTTATAAAACCAGGCTCTGTAGTAATATCTTCTCCAGTTATATTATAAATAAATTTATTATTTAAATTAATAGTAGCCATATTTAAAGTCTCTTTTTCTATTCCAAGAGGAATATGTGCTAAACTACCAAGATATTCTTGAACTATTTCTTTATTAACAACTTCTGGTAATATTGGTATTTTTGGTGCTTTATAATCACAAATATTATTAAGCTTATCGCATATAATCTTTATATAATCAGTCATTTTTTCTTCATGGTAAGCATATGCTGTTTGAAATTCAAATATTGCATCTAATAAAATTAGTCCACGTCCATAAACCTTTGATGGCTCTTTTTTTCTAACTCCAGGGATTACTGATGAATAATCCATTGGATCATTAAATTGTAATACAACATTCTGTTTAAAGTTTTGTCTTAAACGATATCTAACTGTATTTGGACCATTAGTAGTAAATATAAATACTACACCATATTTTAAACAATCTCTTGTAATTTGACCAATTTCTTCTTCATAATCATTATATGTTTCTATAAATGCTTCAACATTATTAATAACTATAACTATCATTGGCATTTGCTTTCCACCATGATTTATATAAAAATCATATGAACCATTATAATCAATAAAGATTTTCTTTCTTTCATCAATTATTTGATTGATCATCTTAAATAAATTAGTAATTTTTTCAGCATCTGTTGATAGGATAACATCACCAACATGTGGTGCATTTCTAAACATTGTCAGAGTCTCTGCTCCAAAATCTAAAATATAAAAATTTACTTCTTTTGAATCATGACTAGAAATTGTAGAATAAATAATTCCTGCTAGCATTAATTCTTTACCACTACCTGCAGAACCAAATATAATTGTATTTCCTTCACGTGATAATGGAAGAGTAAAAATGTTTTGTGCTTGATTATCAGGATCATCATATTCTCCAATTATAGGATTAATATCATTTTTCTTAGCTTGATAATGATATTTATCTTTAATCTCATCTGTATAAATTACATTAGGTATTCTATCTAACCATAATTGTTCAACATTAATATTTTCTTTTTTTGCTTCTTCAATTATATATTTAATTATATTAGTTATTTCTTCACCTTGGCTTGCGACTGCCATATCATTTTGCTTTGTATTTAATGACTTAATAGTTGCACCTACATTATCGACAATTTTAATTGATTGGTCAACTCGTTTTTTTCTCTTTTCTTGTGGATAATATTTTGCTCCAGCCCAAGCTGCTTGTCCCATGGCAAATAGTTCATTATAACCTACTTGTAAATAGAATCTACCAGTATTTTTTAATTCTGCTGCATCTGGACACTTAATCATATCCATTGAATCTGACTTATCTTGAACTCTTAAACATATTCTAAATTTAGAGTTTGACCAGATTTGGTCATTAACTACACCACTAGGTTTCTGAGTTGCTAAAATAAGGTGAACTCCAAGTGAACGACCAATACGGGCTGTAGAAATTAGCTGATCCATAAATTCTGGTTGTTGTTGTTTTAATTCAGCAAATTCATCAGAAATTATAAACAAATGAGATATTGGTTTTTCAACTAATCCTCGACGATATAGGCTTTGATATTTATAAATATCAATTGTTGACTCATTTAATTTATCCCTTGCTGCATTAAACATTCTTTGTCTTTTACGTAATTCACTTTGGACTGAAGCAAGAGATCTACTCATTTCTATTGTATCAAGGTTAGTAATTGTTCCGGCAAGATGAGGTAACTTCATACCCGTTTCTTTATTCTCAAATGCTCCAGCAAGTCCTCCACCTTTATAATCGATTAAAACAAATTGAACTTCATAAGGATGATAATTGATTGCCATTGATAAAATGTAGGTTATAATAAATTCCGATTTTCCTGAACCTGTCATACCAGCAATTAAACCATGTGGTCCATGGGCTTTTTCATGTAAATCTAATTTAAATAACTCTCCTGATTTATCTATACCAACAGGCGCTTGCAATGACTTGGTAGGATCATTAGTTTTCCAGCGATTTAAAATATTTAGTTGATTTACCATACCTATATTATACATTTCCAAAAAAGATACACTCTGTGGTAAACTTCTATTTTCTTTAGCAATATCAATTGGAATATTTGCTATTATTTTACATACTTCATACATATTAAGTGTTGGATCAAAATCAGCTTCAAACTCTTTTTGTTTATTTGATACAAGTTCATTTTCAAATACACCAGACTTTTTATCACCAATACTAATAAATGTTTTACACTCATTTGGTATATTTATTAATCGTGGACTAATAACTACTAAACTATAACCATAATTTATAGGCATTTCAGTTACGTCTTTAATGATATCAATATCTCTTATTTGTTTATAATCATCTGTTATTATCAAATAATATGGTTTATATTTATGATAATCAACTCCACTTAATTCCATTTTTCCGTTATTATCTCTAAATTTTCTTGCCTGCATAGATTTTTCAAGTTCAAGGGAAATTGCTTTTGCATCATCAATATTTGATGCAAAATAACGGAAATTCTTGGAATTATCCCAGCAATGAGGGGAAATTTTTAAATAATCCCAGTTTGATTCATTTTGTTCATTTGTTAATATAACTATTTTTAAATCTTCATAGCTATGGTATGTTACCATTTGAAGAATTAAGCCATCGACAAACTGTTTCTTATTTGCTCCAGAACCAATAATTGCTAATATATTTTTTTGAATAAAATTTAAGGAAATTGGGACATCTTCTAATGTTCTTGATAATGAACCTACTTTATATACCTCGTTTAATAACTCATCATCTTTAAGAGAAAAATGTTCTTCTGGAATGTTTATTTGGCCAACTAATTCAGTAGATCCAACACCTAATCTTAAATCTAAGAAGTCAGGTTGTTCAATTTCTCTTTCCCATAAATTTCTCTTTTTGTTATAAATTATTTCTTTTGTTTCATTCAATGGTAAGTAGTTATCAATTAATATTTGACGTTGAATTTTCATTTCAGATTGAATTTTTTCTTTCTTTTTTTCAAGATACTCTAAATATTTTGTTTTTCTTTCCTGTTCCTGCTTCTTTCTTTGCTTCTTTTGATAATGTCTTTGTAGTGTAGGCCATAATAACATTGTTCCCATCATAGCACCAGCCATAACTAGTGATGGCATTGCTGTTGAAATTTCAGCTGTCCCATTAATAACTCCCATTAATGAATTATAACCCATTGACATAGACATCATAGCCATAGTTAGCATTGGTCCAATTGTAAATATAGCGGGAGTTTTGTCTTCTTCTTCTTGGGCAGGTGGTGAATCTATAGAAATATTTGTAGGTTCTATACCTGTTTTAAATCGTGGAGCACGATAAAAATAGTCATTTTCTTTATAAAATTCTATTTGTTCTTCGTCTGGATTATCAAATTCTACTTGATTTTGTATTATTGGACTAATTGTTTCAAAGCTTCCATTATCAAGTCTTAAATATCCTTGAACATTGTTAACAATTAATGAATTATTCATTACAATAATTTTTAATCCCATTATAAAAATAATATCTCCATATTCAAGTTGTTTCGTTGTTATAGCTTGATTATTAACATATGTTCCATATTTACTATTTAAATCTTGTACTATCCAGACTCCATTATTAAAAATCAATCTAGCATGTTGTCTCGAAACTAATGGATAATTATAGCAAATTTGTGCTCTACTATCTGTACCAATAACAATTTCTTTATTTGATAATAATCGTAGTCTAAAGCTTTGCTTGTCAAGCGTTGGCGAACAATATAAAATAACATATTCATTTTCTGTATTTACTTTTAAAAAATATAATGTATAATCCTTTAAAATTGCTGATTCGACTTCAGTTTCACCTGACATTATTTTTGTTTCAAAATCACTTTTTATTTTCCAATTGCCATGGTCTTCTTCTACATTTATTAAGTTCCTAGTATTTCCTAGATAGTCATTATCGGTAATCCAATAGTTTCCAGCTATCTTATTTGGCAATACAAAGTTGTAAATTTTATTTTTTTTGATTAGCCTAACTATCACTAGAAATCACCCCATATTATTCTAATTATATATTTTATTATAACTTTTTTTACTTTTTTTTACAATATATATAATTAATAATATTCTATTCTTTATTAACTTTCTAATTTATTTAACATATTATATTTTGGTGATATTTATTATTAATTATTTTTTTAATTTGGATAATTTATTACAAACAACAATTGCTGGATTAGTATGTTTATTATTTACAAGTTTAGGAGCATTTACTGTATTTTTCTCTAAATATTTTAAAAAGATTACTTTAGATATTATTGATGCTTTATCTGTTGGTATTATGCTTTCGGCTACTTTTTTTTCTTTATTATTTCCAGCGACAAAAATTACTGATAATATATATGTTTTATTATTTAGTTTTATTGCTGGAGGATTAATTGTTTTTATTGGTAATTTTATTTTTAACAAATTATATAATAATAAAAATAAAAACAATTTAAAAAGAAGTCTTTTATTATTTACTTCTATTACTTTGCATAATTTACCTGAGGGATTAGTAGTTGGTGCAGCGTTTGGCGGAACTAATATTATGGCTGCTTTAAGTTTGACTATTGGAATTGCGATACAAAATTTTCCTGAAGGGGCTGCTGTTTCTTTTTCATTGTATAATAATGGTATTAAAAAATATAGGGCTTGTTTATTTGGAATTTTGAGTGGTGTTATTGAACCATTTGCTGCTATTTCGGGATTTTTACTAATTAAATGGGTTAAAGATATTCTACCTGTAGTTCTTTCTTTAGCTGCTGGTGTAATGTTATATGTAATTCTTCTTGAATTTACTCCTAAAGAAGATAATAAAAAAGACCTAATGGTCTTTATGATAATCTTAGGTTTTAGTTTAATGATGTTACTTGAACTTATTCTTGATTAGATTTTACTATAACAGTTTCATCTTTATCTAAATATATTCCATATAAGTCTTTCTTTTTAGCTGTATATGTTAATATGATTTTTTCTAACTTTTCTTTTGGTTTTATTTGGTTATTATTATTTTCTTCTTTTTTTGGTTCTATTTTTTCCACATTAGTTGTGGATATTTTTTTAAATTTGTAATTATTTGAATCTAATATTTTTATGGTATCATCTATCCAAAGACATTCTTCTGGCTTCTTTCCATTATTTATACTCCAATAACCAGAATTGTTTTTATGCCAACCGGTACCAGTAAATTTTCCTTTTCCACATTCTATATGACAATGATTACCTGTAGCATTTCCTTTTGTTCCTTCATAATAAAAAATTTCTCCTTGTTTTATTTCTTTACCGACAAATAAGTTACTAATATTATTACAATGAGCAAATAAAATAGTTAGATAATCGATTGTACCATCGGAATATTCAACTGGATTACTACTTTCTAGCCATAATTCATTGGCATCGTTTGGATATATTTTTTTTATTACTCCTGTGAAAGGTGCATAAATTGGGCTGATACCACTATCTTTATCAGCATTATCTATAGCAAAAGAGTCTTTATGGGTACCTTCATCATATCCCTGGGTTATACGAATATATTTACTTGGAAAGATTGGTTTTTCCATTATGAATTCTCCTTATTAATAATATTATCTTCAGATATAGTTATTACTTTTTTATTAACTAAATCTTTGTGGGAAGAGATTTTTCCTTCTAGAGATTTATATATTGAATCTGCTCCTAAAAATGAGAAGAATCCAATCCATAAACTATTAGGAAATTTTATATTAGTAAATGTAAAGCAAAAAATTATTCCTGTGATAATATTAATAATAAATGAATATAAACATAAATATTTACTGGTTTTAAAAAAGATTTTTGTTTTTTGTATAAATGTACAAGTAATAGTACTTAAGGCTATTGATATAATTAATAATAATCTTAAATAATCAAAATTGAACATATAATCCTCCTGCTAGTATTATATGTTTTTAAAGTAAATAGGTGACAAAAAAGCCATGTATAAACATGGCTTGGAAACAATATTATCTCTTTGAGAATTGTGGTGCACGACGTGCTTTCTTTAATCCTGGTTTCTTACGTTCTTTCTTACGAGAATCTCTTGTAATCATTCCAGCAACTTTAAGAATTTTTCTAAAACTATTTTCTGAATCAGTTGGTGTTGTTTTATCATAGTCTAATAAAGCTCTAGTTATGCCTAAACGAATAGCTCCTGTTTGACCTTGGAATCCACCACCTGATACCTTAGCATCAACATCAAACATTTCGTTTGTATTAGTTAATACTAATGGTTGGCTTAAATCCATAACACAAATTTCTGAAGGGAAGTATTCTCTTACATCTCTACCATTAACTGTGATTTTACCTTTACCTGGAGTTAATGTTACTCTTGCAATACTTGATTTTCTGTGTCCAGTTCCAGTATAAATATTTTTCTTATCTTTTGCCATTACTCAACCCTCCTATTTTACTTCAAGTACTTCTGGCTTTTGTGCCTCGTGCTTATGTTCACTTTCTGCATATACAAATAACTTTTTAGCCATTTGTCTGCCTAATCTGTTATGAGGTAACATTCCAGTTACTGCTCTTTGAAGCATTTCAACTGGATATTCTTCACGCATAGTTTTAGCATTTCTTTCTCTTAATCCACCTGTATACATTGAGTGATTATAATACATTTTGTTTTCTAATTTATTACCAGTTAAATTAACTTTACTAGCATTTACGATTATAATGTAATCTCCACAATCAATGTGTGGTGTATAAGTTGGTTTGTGCTTACCACGTAAGTATGTTGCTGCTAAAGAAGCTACTCTACCTAAAGATTTTCCTTCGGCATCAATTACATACCATTTGCGATCTACTGTTTCTTTTTTTTGCATATAACTTTTCATATTTTTCTCCTTTTACTTAAATTAGACTTTCCCATGGTCTAATTTATGTGGGGATTTGAATGTACCGATTGTAATTATACTAAAATATGGTTTAAAAAGCAAGACTTTTATTGTTTTTTACTTGAATAACCTGTTATTTATATTTAATATCTACTAAGTATAATCCCTCTGGAGGGGCTGTTTTTCCTGCTTTTGTTCTATCTTTAGCTTCTAGTATTTCTGTTACCTTTGTTGGAGATAATTTGTTCTCACCAATTTTTATTAGTAAACCTACCATATTTCTTACTTGATATCTTAGAAAACCATTGCCAGTAAAAGTAGTAGTTAACTTATTATTGTTTAGTTCAATATTTGTATATATAATATTTCTAATACAATTTTCTTTTTCTTTATTATCAGTTACAAATGATCTAAAGTCATGAATACCTTCAAATAATTTAATAGCTTCTTTCATTGCTTCAACATTTAGATCGTGATTATATTGAAAAACATAATTTCTTTCAATTGGATTATATTCTCCTAAATTTATTATATATTTATATGTTTTTTCTTTAACATTGTAACGAGCATGAAAATCATCTGGAACTAATTTAGTATCTATAACATGAATATCTTCTGGTAAATTACTATTAAGGGCTCTTTTTAACTTTTTTTCATTAATATTAACATTGATATCGGCATGACCATATTGACATAAGGCATGTACTTTTTTATCAGTTCTTCCTGTTGCGATAATATTAGTTTTATTATTGTTATTAATTTTGGTAAGGGCTTTATCCATTTCTTCCTCAATTGTTAATAAACCTGGTTGTTTTTGAAATCCACTGTAGTTTGAACCATCATATGAAAACTTAATTAAATATCGCATCTCATCACCTTCTATACATGTTTATAAATATCTTTAATAATGTCCCTAATGTCTTTATGATATTCTAAATTAGCATTTTTTTGCTTATTTGCTAAATAAGTAAATTCAACAATTTCTGGTATTTCTATTCTATTTTTTATTAAAAATGGAATTTTTATATATATGTCACTAGTATTACCTTCAATTAATATTTTATTATTTTTAAATATTATTAAATGATTAGTATACTTATATAAAATATTACTATTATTTGAAACTAAAATTATTGTTTTATTATATTGATCTTTTATTCTATTTAGTAGCATGATTAATTTTTTTTCATTTCTCATGTCTAAGAATTTAAATGGTTCATCAAATATCAAGATATTTGGATTAGATAATAATGCTCTTGCTACTTGAATTAATTTTTTTTCACTAGAAGATAAACTATAGAAATTTCTTACTAATATATCTTCAGTCAAACCTACTATTTTTAATGATTCAATGATTTTTTTATCAATATTTTTTGTTTGTATCTTTTTTGAAGCTATTTCAGAATATAATAAATCATATATTGTTTGATGATAGATTGTTTGATTGATTTCTGAATCAATGTATATTATTTCTTTTCTTTTTTTATTTATTTCTTCTTTAGTTAATTCATTATTATTAACAATTATTTTACCTTTTACTGAATTATTTAATTTAATTATGTTAACTAAGTTTTTCGTTTCTTTGCCAGTTATTCCATTTATTTCTTTTTCTATTATTGAAAAATTTAAAATATTGTCTTTATATTTATAATTTTTAAATATCATTTCCATATTTCATCAACCATTTTAATTTTATTTAAATAAATTGAATTTATAATTTCATAGTCTCTTAATTTTACTGACAAATCTATCATAAATGGTAATGATAAGCCGGCTTTATTTATTATATTATCTCTTTGAAGTATTGTTAATGGTTCTCCTGATAAAATTACTTTCTTGGAGTCAATTATATATAAATAATCAGATTCTATACTGTTTTTTAAATCTATTGTTGTCATAATTACTGTTAGACCAAACTTTTCTTGATAGTCTCTTAAAAAATTATATAAATTTTCTATTTCGTTTTTATCTAAGTAATCAAAAATATTATCAAGTAAAAGAATTTTAGGATGATTAACTAAAGCAATAGCAATTTGGGCTAAAACTATTTCATCTGATGATAAATAATTAATTTCTTTGTTTAACATTCTCTTTATTTTTAGTCCTTTAATAATATAATTAATAAAAATATTTTTATCTGATACTTCTAATTCTGATTGATAATTTAATTCTTCTTCAAGTGTATTTTCATTGAATATTATTTCTTTAGGAATTACGCTTCTTACTTCTTTTAGATAGTCTTCTATTTTATAATCATATATATTTTTTGAATAAAGTATAATACTATTTTGAGTTTCTATCTGTCTACTTAATATTCTTATTAATGTTGTTTTTCCACAATTATTTGCACCTGAAATGGTTATAAATTTATTTTTTTCTATATAAATACTTAGATTATCAAATAGGTCGTAAAATTTTAAATCATTTATATTTAATATAACCTCCATCTTAATAGCCCCCTAGTTTTAGTTTTAGTAGATAAAAGTCATTGTTAATTAGATTTCTTTTTTTGAATATTGTATGTTACTTTTAGTAAGGATTTATCTGATGCAAATCTACCAAAGAATTTTGCACATTTCATTTTAAAACCTGGTATAATTAACATTTTATTTTTAAACATTTTATCAATCGCATATCTTGCGACATAAGAACTGCTTAGTGGTTTTACAGAAAATTTTACTCCGGCTACATTGTTAAAGTTTGTAGCAACTGGTCCTGGGCATAGAACTGATACGTGAACTTTTGTTTTTTTCTTTTTTTCTTCGTAATTTAATGCTTCAGTTAATTGATATACATATGCCTTGGTTGCATAATAGGTACTCATTAAAGGTCCTGGTTGAAAAGCAGCAGATGACGCTACATTTAATATATAACAATCAGTATTTTTTTGTTCCATGTCTCTTACAACATATTTTGTTAAAATATGAACAGCTTTAATATTTGTATTTATTAATTCTAAATCTTTATTTAAATCTGTATCTGTTAAATAACCAAAGTCTCCTAGTCCAGCATTATTTACTAAAATATCAATATTTTCTTTTTTTATTACCGCATATAGTTCTTTAACATATTGTTCCTGTGATAAATCCGCTACGATTATTGTGACTTTTGTTGGTAATTGTTCTTGTATTTCTTCTAATTTTTGTTTGTTTCTTGCGACTAAAATAAGTTCTATCTTTTTTGTAGCAAGATATCTTGCTATGTCTAAGCCTATTCCTGATGTTGCCCCCGTAATTAATGCTTTCATATAATCACCCGTTTCTAAGTTTATTATAGCAAATACTTAGTATATTTTCCATAGAAAAAAACAAGTACTATGAATACTTGCCTTTATTATTATTTGTCTTCTTTATTTGTCCCTTTTTTAGACTTTTTGTCCTCTGTTTTTTCTACAGGTTTTGTTTCATTAACTAATCTTAAAATAACCATTAATGCATTATCTCCACGTCTTTCATCTAATTTTAAGATTTGTGTATAACCACCATTACGGTTTTCATAGCGTTTTGCTAAATCGTTGAATATTTTATCAACAACTTTTTTATCATTATGTAGAAAAGCTAATGCTTTACGACGAGAAACTAAATCACCTTTTTTTCCGTAAGTAATCATTTTATCAACAAACTTACGAACTTCTTTAGCTTTAGTTTCTGTAGTTGTAATTGATTCATTTAAAACTACTTGCTTTGTTTGCGTAGCTAATAAACTTCTTCTATGTTTATTGTCTGAAGCTAATTTTCTATATGCCATAATTACTCCTCCTTATATTAATCATCATCACGTAATGTTAATCCCATTTCCTTGATTTTATCAAGTACTTCTTTTAGAGATTTTTTACCTAAATTACGTATCTTCATCATATCTGATTCACTCTTATTTACAAGATCTTGCAATGTGTGAATTCCTGCTCTTTTTAGACAATTGTATGCTCTAACTGAAAAATCTAAATCTTCAATAGATGTTTCTAATGCTTTTACTTTAGGATCTTCTGTTTTTTCAATCATCATACCACTTACATCAGCAATTGCAGATAAATCTGTTAATATTTCTAAATGTTCTATTAAAATTCTTGCTGCTAGGGCAATTGCTTCTTCAGGTTTAATTGAACCGTTTGTCCAAACATTTAATGTTAGTTTATCATAGCTTTCATCTTGTCCAACACGAGCATTTCCAACTTCATATGAAACTCTTTCGATAGGAGAATATAATGAATCAACTGCAATTTCTCCAACTTTATTAATGTTATGAATTCTCTTATTATCTTCACTCTTTACATATCCACGACCATTTGTTACGATCATTGTCATATTAAGTGATGCACCTTTTGCTAAATGACAAATAACTTTGTCTTGGTTGATTACTTCAATATCTGAATCATGCTCGATATCAGCAGCAGTTACTTCTCCTTCTTTAGAAGTCTTTATATGTACTTCTTTTGCTTCATTTGAATGGTTTTTAAATACTACTCCTTTTAAATTTAAAATTATTGTTGTTACATCTTCATATATTCCATCGATTGTTTGGAATTCATGAAGTACACCCTCTATTTTGACACTACTTATTGCACTTCCAGGAAGAGATGATAGCATAACTCTTCTTAAAGCATTACCTATTGTAGTACCAAATCCTCTGTTTAATGGTTCTAATTCAAATTTTCCATAAAAATTACTTTCTACAGAATCAGTTATTTTATAAATTGGTTTTTCAAATTGTAACATGAAACTAACCTCCCTTTACTTTTTTACAAACTAAATTCCAATTATTATCCACGTGGACGTTTTGGTGGACGGCATCCATTATGTGGAATTGGTGTAACGTCAACGATTGATGTTACCTCTAGACCTGCTGTTTGTAATGAGCGAATTGCTGTTTCACGTCCTGGTCCTAAACCTTTAACGCGAACTTCAACCTTACGCATACCCATATCGTATGCAGCTTTTCCTGCTGCTTCAGCAGCCATTCCTGCAGCGAATGGAGTTGATTTCTTGCTTCCTTTGAAACCTATTGCTCCAGATGATGCCCAACTAATTACATTACCATCTTTATCAGTAACAGTTGTTATTGTGTTATTGAATGTTGAATGAACATGAGCAATACCTTCTGGGACATTCTTTTTAACTTTTTTCTTTCTTGTTTTATAAGCCATAAGTTTTACCTCCTTTAATATTATCTTTTAACTATACTTTTTTCTTGTTTGCTACAGTTTTTCCTTTACCCTTACGAGTACGAGCATTACGATTTGTTCTTTGTCCTCTTACAGGTAATCCTTTTTTATGACGGCTACCTTGATATGAATTAATTTCCATTTTAGTCTTAATGTTCATACTAACTTCACGACGTAAGTCACCTTCTGTTAAATGTTTATTGATTTCATCACGAATTTTTACTAAATCATCTTGTGAAAGATCTTTAGTTTTTGTTGTTGGATCAATATTTACATTTTTAAGAATTTCTTTTGCTAAACTTCTTCCAATTCCATAGATATAAGTTAATGATATACAAATGTGCTTATCATTTGGAATATCTACACCTTTTATACGTGCCATTTAATACACCTCCTAAAATTATCCTTGAACTTGTTTGTGCTTTGGATTTTCACAAATAATTCTTACTTTTCCTTTACGTTTAACTACTTTGCATTTTTCGCAAATTGGTTTAACTGATGCTTTAACTTTCATATTTTTCCCTCCTATTATTTACGATAGGTAATACGCCCACGTGTTAAATCATAAGGCGATAGTTCTATCATTACGGTATCTCCTGCTAAGATGCGAATATAGTTCATTCGTATTTTACCAGAAACGTGAGCTTCCACAATGTGTCCATTTTCCAATTGAACTTTGAATTTTCCTCCTGGAATAATTTCAAGAACTTTACCTTCAATTTCAATTGTATCTTCCTTAGCCATCTTTTCACTCTCCTGTCAATTTGTTATCCATCGGCAGTTATAACAGAGCGATGGAACTTGTATCTTCTAAGAAGGTATTTTTATACCTTCTCACTCATGATACTCTCTTTGATACATTAATTTTTTATTATTTTATCTATTTTTTTAAAAATATTTTCAATGGTATCATTACCATCTACTTCTTTTAAAACTTTTTGCTTTCTATAATGTTCTATGATTGGTTCAGTTTTATCTAAATATGTTTGATATCTAGTATTAAATGATTCTAAATTATCATCTGTTCTTTGATAAAGTTTTCCACCACAATTGTCACATACTGAATCTATTTTTGGTGAACTATTTTCATAATTAATATTATAAATAGCGTGACAATCTTCACAAATTCTTCTGCCAACAATTCTTTTTTCTAATGTTTCTTTATCAACATTAATTAAAATTACATTACCAATATCATAGCCAAGCCTTTTTAATATTTTATCATATTCATAAGCTTGATCTATATTTCTTGGAAAACCATCAATTATAAAACCATTTTTACAATCATCTTTTTTTAATCTATCTTCAATTAGCTTATATGTAATTTCATCTTTTACTAATTTACCACTTGCTAGAGTTTCAGCAACATATTGTCCAATTTCATTATCCTCTTTAGATATTTCTCTTAGTATGTCGCCCGTTGAAATATGTGGTATTCCATATTTTTCAACAACCAGTTCGGCTTGAGTGCCTTTCCCAGCAGCAGGTGGCGCAATAAACATAATATTTTTCATTATCTTCTACTATATCCCCTCTTATAACTTCTAGTTAGTATACTACCTTCTAGTTGCTTATAAGTTTCAAGTGCAACACCAACGACAATTAATAAACCTGTTCCACCAATTGTTACTGATGTTGGTAGGCTTGTTAATCTTGAAAAAATAATTGGTAATCCAGCAATAATTGCTAAGAATGTAGCACCTAATATTGTCAATCTTGATAATATCTTACTCAAATATTTTTTTGTATCATCACCAGGTCTTATTCCTGGAATATATCCACCATTATCTTGCAAGTTTTTAGCAAATTCATCTGGCCTCATTTGAATAAAAGTATAAAAATATGAAAAGATAAATATGAATATTATATATAATACAAATCCAACTGGTGTAGTGTATGTCAAATATTTTTGAACAAAAACCGAAAAACTATCTTTCTTTATAATCTGCGCAATTATGCTTGGCATTGCTAGTAGACTTGAGGCAAAAATTACTGGTATAACGTTTGCTGAGTTTAATTTAATAGGCATAAAGCTTTGAGCATTACCATAAGCACTTGTTGACTTATTAGCATATTGTATAGGCAATCTTCTTTCTGATTCTTGAACAAATATCATACCTATAACAATTGCAAAATAAACAATTATAAACAAGATAAACTTTACTATGCCTAGGGTAATAACTTGGACAGTTCCTTCAAATGTAACAAGATTATTGAATGCAGTTATAAACATTTGAGGTAGTGTTGCAACTATACCAGCCATGATTATTAAACTCATTCCATTTCCTAATCCTTTTTGTGTTATTTGATCACCCATCCACATAAGTAGAGCTGTTCCAGCTGTTAATACTGTTGCAATATACATATATTGAAAAGGGCTCTCACTTTTACCGAAAAAGGCAAATGCAAAAGCATATCCTTCAATAAAGGCAAATGCAATTCCTAAATATCTTGTAATTTGACTGATTTTTTGTCTACCAGTATGACCTTGTTTTCTAAGCTCTGTAAAATATGGAATAATATCCATTTGTAATAGTTGCATTATAATTGATGCCGTGATATAAGGCATTACTCCTAAAGCAAATATTGAAAAGTTTTTAAGAGCTCCTCCACCAATTGTATTAATCAATTCCAAGAATCCAAGATTATTTGTTAAATCTTTTGTTCCTGGAACTCTAATTGAACACCCTAATATGAATATAGCTAGGGCAAATAATGTGAAATATATTCTATGACGTAGATCTTTGTTTTCTGAAGTAAATAATTCCTTCATTGTTTTAAACATATTAGATCACCTCGGCTTTACTTCCTGCCTCTTTAATTTTTTCTAAGGCACTAGCTGAAAATTTATTAGCTTGAATAGTAAGCTTCTTTTCCAATTTTCCATTTCCTAGTACTTTAATTCCATCTAATTGTTTTTTTACTAATCCAGTATCTTTTAATAAAGCTGGAGTAACTACTGTTCCATCTTCAAATACGTTTAAATCTTCAATATTAATTGTAGCATATACAGTTTTAAACTTAGCATTTTTGAATCCTCTTTTTGGAAGTCTTCTATATAATGGTAATTGTCCACCTTCAAATACTGGGTTGATACTACCACCACTACGTGCTTTTTGTCCTTTTTGTCCGCGACCACTTGTTTTACCAAGACCACTAGCTGGTCCACGTCCTACACGTTTTTTTGCATGAGTAGCACCGATATTTTTTTCTAATTCATGTAATTTCATTATCCTAATATCTCCTCTACTGTTTTTCCACGAAGTTCTGCAACTTCTTCTACTGTTTTAATAGACTTTAATGCGTCCATTGCAGCTTTTGCCATATTTAATTTTGTTCTTGCTCCTAGTGATTTAGAGACAACATCACGTACTCCTACTAAGTCTAAGATAGCACGAACTGATCCACCAGCGATAATACCAGTACCTGCAGCAGCAGGCTTCATGATAACTCTGACAGCGCCAGCTCTTCCAACTACTTCATGAGCAATTGTTCTTCCATCGATTAGAGGGACAGTGATAATATTTTTATTTGCATCTTGTAATGCTTTCTTGATAGCATCAGGTACTTCATTTGCTTTACCAATACCTAAGCCAACTTTACCTTTACGATCTCCTATAACAACTGTTGCAGAATATCTTCTTTGACGTCCACCTTTGTTTACTTTAACAACGCTTTTAACATCAATTACTAATTCTTCGAATTGTTTTTCTTTAGAGTCTTTCTTTCTTTGCATATTACCCTCCTATTAGAATTCTAATCCGTTTTCACGTGCAGCTTCTGCTAATGCTTTAACACGTCCATGATAAAGATATCCACCTCTATCAAATACTACTTTTGTAATTTTTTCTTTGGCAGCCTTTTTTGCGATTGATGCTCCAACGGCCTTAGCTGCTTCAATGTTACTTCCGTTTTTTAACTTTAGGTCTTTGTCTAATGAGGAAGCTGATACAAGAGTAGTTCTAGTTTCATCATCTATTATTTGTGCATAAATCCCAGCATTTGAACGGAATACACATAATCTTGGTACAGCACTTGTTCCCATTAATGTTTTGCGAATTCTTTCATGACGAGATTCACGCATTTTATTACGAGATTCTTTTTTTATCATATAAACTTTCTCCCTTCCTACTTATTAAGCAGCTTTCTTTCCTTCTTTATGACGAATATGTTCGTCTTTATATCTTATACCTTTACCTTTATATGGTTCAGGTTGTCTAATCTTTCGTATATTAGCAGCAAACTCTCCAACTAACATTTTATCAATTCCATTAATAGTAATTTCTGTATTACTTATTAAATCTATTGACATGCCTTCTGGAATTGCTACTTCAACTGGGTGTGAAAAACCAGCATTAATTACTAATTTTTTACCTTGTACATTGAAACGATATCCAACACCAACTATTTCAAGTCCTTTAGAATAACCTTTTGTTACACCGATAATCATGTTATTAACTAAAGCATTCATTGTTCCATGATTTGCTTTAAAATTTTCATTAGCACGTTCAAAAGTTAATTCATTACCATTTACTTTCATAGTAATTCCATTTAACATTTTTTGCTCTAGAGTACCTTTTGGTCCTTTAACTACAACTTTATTATCAATATTTTCTACTGTTACTCCTTCTGGAATTGTAATAATACGATTTCCAATACGGCTCATAATGACACCTCCTTATATTTATTATTTATTACCAAATATAAGCTAGAACTTCTCCACCTATATTTTGCTTACGAGCTTCCTTATCTGTCATAATTCCTTTAGATGTTGAGATGATTGCTATTCCAAGTCCATTAAGAACTTTTGGAACTTCATCACTTTTTGCATATACACGAAGTCCTGGTTTGGAAATTCTTTTTAATCCAGTGATTACTCTTTCTTTTTTATCTGTATACTTAAGAGTTAAAACTATTGTTCCTTGAGCGTTATCACTGTTAATCTTATAATCTTTAATAAATCCTTCTTCTTTTAATATTCTTGCAATTTCCTTTTTAATATTAGAAGCAGGGACACTTACTTCTTCATAACGCATTTGATTAGCATTACGAATTCTTGTTAACATATCTGCAATTGTATCAGTTACTACTGCCATAAAATTTCCTCCTTTCCAATTACCAGCTTGATTTTTTGATTCCTGGTATTTGTCCTTTATAAGCTAATTCACGGAAGCAAATACGGCAGATTCCGAATTTACTCATAACTGCGTGTGGACGACCACAACGAGAACATCTTGTATATTCACGTACTTTAAATTTTTGTGGTCTATTAGCTTTTACTATCATACTTTTCTTTGCCATAATATTCCTCCATTTACTTTCTAAAAGGAATTCCAAGTCCATTTAATAAGTCATATGCTTCTTCATTAGATTTAGCTGTTGTTACGAAAACAATATCCATTCCACGTACTTTTACAACATCATCATAATTAATTTCTTGAAAAATTAATTGTTCTTTAATTCCTAGAGTATAGTTTCCTCTTCCATCAAATGATTTTGGGCTTACTCCACGGAAGTCTCTAACACTTGGAAGTGAAATTGCGATTAACTTATCAATGAAGTTATACATATTTTCTCCTCTTAGTGTTACTTTACAACCAATTGCTTGTCCTGCTCTTACCTTAAATCCAGCAATTGACTTTTTTGCTTTTGTAATTACTGGCTTTTGTCCAGTAATTAATGATAAATCATGAGCTGCAGCTTCAATTAACTTTGAATTTCCTGTTGCATCTCCAACACCCATGTTAATAACAACTTTTTCTAATTTTGGAATTTCCATTATTGACTTATAATTATATTTTTCTTTTAAACTTGGAACTACTTCGTTTAAGTATTTCTCTTTTAGGCGGTTCATAAATACCCTCCTTCCAATTAATCAAT
>OMUM01000083.1 GCA_900314225.1 uncultured bacterium
GAATATCAGGTGCTAAATTTATTTTAAAGTTTATGTTTTTCTCGCCTATTCTAGTAGCATCTATTTTAGCTAAATTTTCTATTTCTTCTTTAAAATTATATGGAACTTCTACAATTTCCATTTTATTGCTCTCAATCTTATTAATATCTAATATATTACCAACTATCTCAAGCAATGTCTTAGATGCCTCCATAATATAATCGGCATCTTCGACAATATCTGGATCTGCAGTATCTTTGCGACTTTGAATATCTTCACTAAATCCTACAATAGCATTAAGTGGTGTTCTTATTTCATGTGACATAGAAGATAAGAAATCTGATTTTGCTCTATTTGCCCTCTCTGCTTGATCCTTTGCAAGTTCAACTTGACGAAGCATTTTGACATCTGGATTTTCTATAGTAAAATACATTATAAAAATTATATAAGATTCAACAGGGGTAAATAAAAATAGTTCCGGTAAAATACTTTGTACAGTCATTAAAATAAATCCACTGAAAAGTAATACAAATACTGGTATATACCTTTTATCTGTTATTTTTTTAATATTTTTGATTAAATAATATCCTACAATTAGTAAACAAACTCCACTAAACATATATACAGATAAAATAGCAGGTCCTGTAGCATAAAATTCATTTTTATCAGATATTGATATATTTCTTGGTAAGATAATAGTGCAAACAACAGTAATCAAACTTAAAATGCTAAATATTTTTTTTATAATAGAATATCTTTTATCATCAGGTTCTGATATTCTAATCATATATAATGAAAAAAATAAAGCCCATATAGTCATAGTTGATAAGTATATGCCATTAAATATATTTATAATTTGCTGTTCAGATTGCATAGTAATAAATAATATAATTCCAGATATTGATTCAAATAGCATTGCAATCAATAAGTAACCATATAATTTTGTTTCATCATTATTAACTCTTCTAGAAGCAAAAAATTTTGAAGTTATAATAATAATATTTATCAAACATAAAACTGCAATAATAATATTTTTAGATTCCACGTTACCACATCCTACTACACATTATACAATAGTTTCAGTGATTTGAAACATTTTATCAAAAAAAATGAATTGTATCATATATACAACTCATTTTAATTTTATTTAATTTTTAAAACTTTAACATTTTGATTACATGGTTTAATAATTTGAACATCGCTTGATGATAAATTTGTTTCCTTAATATCAATTGTATATTCTGAACCATCCAATTCTCTATTTTGTAATTCTCTAAAATCATTTTTACTCATAGCATTAGTTGGCATTTCTTCAAGGAAACAAATTTTTCTTGGAATATCTCTATTATTTGTATCTTCAGATTTCACCATATTATTAACAACATTTTCAACAATTTGATTTTTTTCATCTACTGATAAATCTCTAACTGGAACAACATACGCAATTGGCATTTTACCTCTAATATCAATATCATCATAAGGAACAACCATACATTGTTTAATTAATTCATTAGCTGTAAATTTACTTTCAACATCAAATGGAACAATTTTGTGTCCATCAAATCTTGCAAATGCTCTGTCTTCACGTTCTATATATTTAATTTCATTATTTGGCATTATTAACATAGTATCTTTAGAATTTAAAAATCTAAAGCCATTTATCTCTTTTGTTTCAGCAAATTGATTTCCCTCAAATATTCCAGTTGTTGATGATGGTGTATAAATCCATGTGCAACCTTTTACTCCATTTTCAGTCATTGGCACAATATTACCGTCATCATCTAAAACTATATATTTATCATATGGAAATGGAATACCAACTCCTACACCGTTTTCATGATTTTCAAACTGATAACATCCACTACCAGATAGTTCAGACATTCCATGTCCATTAGTTATACCACATTGTGCACCATGATTTTTTAAAAATTCATTAATTTTTTCTTTACTTTTTTCGTCTATACTATCTCCACCAGAAATAGCCATTTTTACATATTTTAAAGCATCTTTTTTTAATCTTGTATCATTTGATGCCAATGCAAACCAAGTTGGTGTTCCAATTAAGATTTCTGATTTTTGCTTATGTGCTATATAACCAAAATCTTCAAATTTAAATTCTGGTATTTGTTGAAGTGTTAAACCTAAATTAAATCCTAAATGTGATGTGTTAATTGCTCCATAAGAAGCAAAATAAGGTAATATATTTAACATCTTTGTTCCATAAGGAAATGTTGAAAAAACAGTTGGAATATGTTTTTCAACAAAAGAATTTATATTTTCATTTGTTAATGGAATAGATTTAGGTAAACCTTTAGATGTACCAGATGAGTGTTGAATTGTAGCCTCCATATTAGGTCTAAATCCTACATCGGTTGCATGTTCATATTTAGTATTATTAATCATATCATCCCAATATATAATATCTAATACATCTGATTTTATAGGTTCAATATGATTAATTTTATTTTTTAAATTTATTAAGCCTTTTAATGGTTTCATTAAAGAATTAGTGGCTGGCAATACTATTACTTTATCTATACCATATTTTTCTTTTAATTCATGTTCAATAGGACGAATAGCTGTTTCATACATTACATCAACTACAACAATATTTTTAATATGTTCATGTTCAATATAATTAAGCATCATTTTACCAGTAGTTCTTGGATCTATGTTTGATGGAACAGCGCCAATTTTAGATGTTCCGTATTGTAAATATGCAGCCTCAGGTACATTTGGAACAAGAGTAGCAATTCTATCACCTGCAGTTTGTCCAATACCTTTCATCGCATTAGCTGTCTTTTCTATTTCTTCTGCAAATTCACCATATTTTATTTTTCGACCAAAATATGTCATAGCATCTATGTTTTCATATTTTTTCATATTTTTCATCAAATATTCATATGCAGTTAATTCTGGAATATCAAACGATTCTGATTTCATATTTTCATTATATGGATAACCAAATTTATTTAAATAGTCTTCCAACTCTCTAAAATTTACTTTCATTATAATTCACTCCTAATATCAAAACCAATCCCTTTGTTTGGTTGTATATAATAGCATAAAAGTATTATTTTGTCAAATACATGTAAATCATATTAATTAAATGGTATTGGTACTACATATAGTTTAAAATAAATAACAACTTTTTACAACAAAAAGAGGCTTCACTTTAAGTGTTTTCCTCTATCATCTATACTTTCTACTTTTTAAAGACTCATATTTTAACATTCTCGCATCATATTTTTTCATATCTTCAGGTGTACAATACCCTATATAAGCATATGTACCTTGAAGTTTACTTGGTTCAAAACCGTAAACTGTCATTCTTGAGTGTC
The DNA here is from genome assembly GCA_900314225.1 of uncultured bacterium. Classification (GTDB taxonomy): domain Bacteria; phylum Bacillota_I; class Bacilli_A; order RF39; family UBA660; genus UBA3789. Next base: position 3,321 of record OMUM01000083.1, read on the forward strand.
CCTCAATAATCAAAAATTTTTCATTATTACATATTATTAATATAACTGGTGGAAATGTTTTATTTTTTAAATATTCAATACCATCTAGAAATGGCTTATTAGATAAATCAAAAATTTCCACACCATTTTTAATATTTTTTGCAGCTTCAATTGGTTTGGATGTATTATTAAATAACTCATTCCAATAATCATAATCAATATAATAAATATTGTCTATATCTTCAGAGGATAATTCTACTAATTTCCATTCATAAATATCAGGAAAGTTTTTAAACAATTCTTTGTTAGGATATCCTCTATACATTTCCATGATTTTTAATCTTAACAAATTAGATTCAATTATTAAAAAAGGTACTGATGAAAATAAATCTATTTATCAAATAAAAATTGA
>OMUM01000087.1 GCA_900314225.1 uncultured bacterium
CAAATATATCTTTATAGTTAAATTATACCCTCTATTTGATTTTTTATATCTCTAGGAGCCTTTTCAAGAATTTCATATATCTTATCTTTTTTACTTTTTAAATGCAATTTTTCTTCATATTCAACTAACTTAGAAGTAATTATATGTATTTGCTGAAAAGCATTATTTCTACTTACTTGATTATTATTTGCTATTTCTGAAAAACTCAAATTATCAAAATAATAATCTTTAAAATAACTTCTTTGTTTTTCAGTTAATAATTCTCCATATAAATCAAAAAGTTCATTATAATATAAAACATCTTTCATTATACTACTCCTACTATTGTTAATATACCAACAAGAATAACTATACTACCTACAATTATATATATAGCTGTATATCCTTTTCTTCTAAATACCCAATAATTATTATAACTAATTACTAATAAGGTAAGACCAATCACAATTTCTAAGACACCTAAACTTACAATCTTAAAAAGATACAAAATTAGTAAAACAATAACAGCTATTGTTGAAAATAATTGAATATTTAAACTAAAAATATTATACTCATTAATTTTAGATTTCTTGTTATTTTTTTCCATCTACATCATATCCTTAAATAAACCATATATATAATTTTCAATATCGAATTCTTGTAAATCATCTTTTGACTCACCTAATCCAATATATTTAACAGGAATACCAACTTCTTCTTTAATAGCTAAAACAATTCCACCTTTTGCTGTACCATCCAATTTTGTTAATACGATTCCGGTAATATTAGTTATTTCTTTAAACGCTTTTGCTTGACTAATACCATTTTGTCCTGTTGTAGCATCTATTACTAGTAATGTTTCTTGTGGTCCTCCAGGAATTTGTCTATCAATTACTTTATTTATTTTTTCTAATTCTTTCATTAAATTAACTTTATTTTGAAGTCGACCAGCTGTATCAACAAGTACAATATCATAATTTTCTTTCTTAGCTTTTTCCAATCCATCATATACTACACTAGCTGGATCACTATTTTCTTTACCGTAAAAGCCAACTCCTAATCTGTCAGCCCATTCTTTTAATTGTTCAACTGCACCTGCCCTAAAAGTATCAGCACCGATTAATAATACTTTTTTATTTTGATCTCTAAATTTATTAGCTATTTTAGCAATCGTAGTAGTCTTTCCAACTCCATTAACACCTACAAATAAAACAACACTTGGTCCATTATCATTCATATTAATTTTATTGCTTAATACTTCATCATTAACATAAATAATAAATAACTCATCAACAATAATTTCTTTTAAATCTTTTGGATCAGTAATATTTTCATGTCTAACTCTATCTCTAAGTCTAGCCATAAATTTCATAACAGTATCGACTCCAATATCTGCCATAATTAAGATTTCTTCAAGTTCATCAAAATATTCATCAGTTATTTTACTATATTTATTAGTTAAATCAGCAAGCTTTGAAACAAAACCTTTTCTAGACTTAGTTAGTCCTTTTTCATATATAGCCGTCTTCTTATTTTTTTCTTTGACAATTTCATTATTTAAAGAAGAATCTTCTCTTTTAAACATATTTTTAATACTATTAAAAAAGCCCATTATTTCACCTCAAGAATATTATAACATAACTTATTCTTCAACAGAACCATCTTCATTATCAGTTTTATAAAATTTATTATGTTTCCATGATAAAGAAAGAACTCCTGCTTCAGCACTTAAATTTTTAACTAAAGCATCAACTTCATTTGGTCTGCTTGTAATAATATTAATAACAAGTTTTAGTTCATCTTTAGTAACTTCATCTTTATCCATACTAACCAAATCTAAATGATGTTTATCTGTATATCTAGATATCATATTACAAACAACACTTTCAATATCTTTACTACAAGATATTCTTAACACGCATCTTTCTTTTGATTTTTGTTTTATTTTATCCATAATAGTAAAAGAAAGAAGTCTAAGTAAAATATTAGAAAATAAAACTAAAGCTGTTCCAACTGTTGCTTCAAATAACAATCCTGAAGAAGTCAAAACTCCAATAGCAGATACGCACCATAAAGTTGCTGCAGTATTAAGTCCTTTAACCCTATCATTACCTTGAATAATAATTCCAGCACCTAGGAAACCAATTCCAGATACAATACCAGCTCCCATTCTAGCAAAATCATGATTTCCACTTAAACCAAAAGAAACATAATTAAACATAAATGAACCAATCGCAACAAGTACATTTGTTCTTAAACCAACGATTCCATTTCTCCATTGTCTTTCTAATCCTATCAACATACTAAGAATTAAACAAACCGTTATTTGAATTAAAAATTGATTATACATCTAATCACCTCTCTTTCCAAATTGAATTAGATTATAACATAAATATAAAAACCACG
>OMUM01000026.1 GCA_900314225.1 uncultured bacterium
TTAGAAAAATCAGTAATACCAGACTTTGCTTTCTTAGCTTTATCAATTAATTCATTTCTTTTTACTTTATCATTATGCTTTTTAATTTTCTTTTTAAGTAAAAAATCTGTCTCATTATCATATATATCTTCTAAAGTTACATTTTCATTTAATTTATTCTCAATTATATCACTAATATAATCTTTCATTTTAAAACACCTTTCTTTAAATTTTCTATTTTATTCAAGCCTTTTTCTCTAGCAGTATCTAATTTTATTTTACTAGTTTCCTCAATTTTTTTTAATTCATTATTTACTTTATCCCTTAATAACAATAATCTATCTTTATTAGTAATCATTGTAGGGAATGCTTTAACAAGACGTCTTGATAAAATACCTTTATGTAAAAAGATACTCTTAACTTTCATAGTAATCTCTTCAGTAGCATCTTTTTCGATATTCTTAATAGTATCTCTAAAATTAAATATAATAACAGAAGAAACAATATTATCAACAATATAAATTATAAATATTATGATTGCTAAAATTATTAAAGAATTGTCTGATAAAAGATTAAGCAATTTAAAAACTATAGGATTAACAACTCTAATTACCAAACAACCAAGTATTCCAAAAGGAATCATTGTTTCTAAACAAATTCTTCCATTAATATTAAATTTTCTTCTAGTATAATCCCACCACCTAGTTTTAAATATCTTTTCCATAAAATAACTTGTAAAATATTCAAGTATAGAACAAACAAAGATAGCTGCAATAAAAAGAATAAATAAATTATTTTTATATTTATCTAATAAGAAATACATAAAAATGCACCCAAAGCCATATATTGAACAAACTGGTCCAATAAGAAATCCTCTATTAATAAATCTATGTTTCTCAATAAATTTTCCAAAAACTTCCATTACCCATCCTAAAAAAGAATAAATAATAAATACTAAAAAGTAAAAGCAAAAATTATATAACATATTATCACTCCATCTATTTTCATTATAACAAAAATATCTTATTATTTAAATATTTATTATTTTTGATTGTCAAATTAAATTAGAAATGATAAAATAGTAATGTCATTCAAGTAAATGGCCTGTTGGTGAAGTGGCTTAACACACTGCCCTCTCAAGGCAGCATTCATGGATTCGAATTCCATACAGGCTACCAATTTAAATATAAAAGAAGAAGATTAAATCTCATTATCTTCTTCTTTTTTTATATTCTCTTTTAATTTTGCTAAAGCATTAATTAAGCCATCAACATAAGCACAACTCATGAAAACAATTACCGAATTAAATTCTGGAATAAGTTTATCAATTGTCTCCTCAGATATCATATCTCCATCTCTTAAACCATCAACAATAATCTGTGAAGTGACTCCTGGATAATCCTCTTGTTTTTCTCTATTACAGTCAATCTCTGTAAGAAAAGCTTTATCAGCAACATTTAATGCATCAATAAATTCATTCTTAAAATCAATTGTTCTAGAATAAGTATTAGGTTTAAAAACTACAACTACTCTTTTGTCCGGGAACTTCTGTCTAACAGCTTCTAACGTATCTTTAATCTCAGTTGGATGATGAGCATAATCATCAACAATTATTGTCTCATCAATTCTACTAATTGCAAATCTTCTCTTAGCATTTTTAAATGTCTTTAATGATTCATAAATTCTTTCTTTTGGAATGCCAAGTTCACGACACATAAGTATTGCTGCAGCAGCATCACTAACCATATGCTTTCCAAATAAAGGAACTTCAAAACTTCCATAAAGTTCATCTTTAATATAAAGATCAAATCTAGATGCATCTTCATCTAATTTCATATTTTTAATAACAGCATCATTATTAAATCCAAATCCATAGAAAAGCACTTTTGTCTTATAATTTATTTTTCTAACTTCTTGATTATCTCCATTAGCAACAACAAACTTACTTGTATTATTAGCAAATATTTCAAAAGTATTTCTTATATCATCTATATCTTTATAACATTCCATATGCTCTCTTTCAATATTTGTAATAATTGCATATGTAGGATGATATGCAGTAAAATGACGATTAAATTCATCACTTTCTACAACAAAATAATCATTATC